>NZ_JBMDKF010000050.1:0-10252 GCF_057809575.1 Azospirillum sp. FG154
TGGGGGCCCCCCCACCCCAAGCGGCCCATTCTTGCAGAATGAGCCGAGCGTTCTACAAGACAAGCGCCGCGCGCTAAATCTGAAACAGCGCGGTGCTCTAATCTTTGATTTATCGAGCAGATTCACGCGTTAAATCGATCCCGATTCAACGCGACCTGCTCTAAACCAACGCCGCCGCCGCTTCGTGGTTGGCTTTGATCCGTGCTGCGGCGGTTTGGGGGGTGGGTGGAACTGGATCTGGCAGAATGCCGTAATCGTACCGGATGACCCCTTCGATGAGTCCGGCTTCGCGCAGGCCCGCCGCTGTAACGTTCGGATCGCTGAACAGCGCCTTCAGGAAAATTCGATTGCACGACTGCATGTAATAGCCCCAGTGCCGCCCGCGCCCACCAGCAGGCTCTTCCGACAGTGTGGTGTTGTAGTGGGTCATGAACCATTGATCGAAGGCGGCGCGTTTGTCGGAGGTGTCGCGATCAATCTGGATGTCGATCCAACGCTCGTCCGCTCGCATGCCATCGCGGCCAATGACCCGTGATTCAACGGTTTGAACCTGTCGGAACGGATGAATCATCTTTGTCGCTCCCCATTTGAGGACCGAATCGCTTCGGTTCACCAAATTGAACGCGTCAAAGCCGCCCTTTTCACTGGAATCACGGGCGTCAACACTGAATTCCGCCCCGCCCATCAGCACGACCCGCCGCACGGCGTTCGACATGCCTTGATCGGCAAGCAGAGCCAGCGTTTGCAAGGTCAGCCGAGTGCCCAGGCTGTGGGCCAGGATATCGACTGTCGCCCCAGCCCTTGCCAAAGCGCAAATGACGAGCTTCAGGGATCTTGCGGCTTGCACGGCCAGATCCAGAACGGCGTATTGATAGGGGTTGCTCCATGCTGCGTTGCCGTAATGGCTGAAGCTGCCGGTTGAGGTCCAACTGAAGGGAACCGCCACATCTTTGAGGGCGTTCCCTTCCTCATCGGTCTCGCCGACGATGGGCAACCAACTGCTGTAGGGACGTTTGAGATCCCTCGGATTGGCATAGACGCCGTTGAAGGCGTCATCCCCATCATGAGGTTCATATTCGGTTTCGGGATCATAGCTGTAGCCGTGCACCAGCACGACCGCCGCCGCCCCGTTCAGGTTTTTGACCCAGGTCGAGACGGCGGCTTGCAAAGCGGTGGATGGTTCCAGCCTATCGGAATTGAGCTTTGGAACGGCCTGAAACTCGGTCGCCCCCGACTTGTCACGAAGCGAGTCGACTGCTGTTTGGAACGCCGTAGAATCCGGCGCGCCCGCGTGTGTGGCTATCCAACGGAAACCCAGCATGGCTTTTCCTCCGAGAGATTCGCGACCAAAGAAATTTTTTCAGAGCAATCCAGGATAAAAAAGATATTTATTGGAAGATTATTCTTAATTTACGATTGCTTGAACCGGCGAACTCCACTTTTTAATTGAGGGATTAACGGAATTTGGCAGTTTCAGCCGAAACAGGTCGATTCCAGCGTATGGCGATGACCCAGTCGGGAACGGCGGTTTGCGCCCCGCTACGTCATACGACGCACTTGGCGCGCTGCGGCGACGTGGCATAATCGTTCCAACGAACAGGGCGCAAGAGGGCGACAACTCCATGAATCTGACAGGGCGCGAGAAGGACAAGCTGCTCGTCGCGATGGCCGCCATGGTGGCGCGGCGGCGGCTGGAGCGGGGCGTCAAGCTGAACCACCCCGAAGCGGTGGCGCTCATCACCGATTTCGTCGTCGAGGGCGCGCGCGATGGCCGCACGGTGGCCGAACTGATGCGCGACGGGGCCACCGTGCTGACACGCGATCAGGTGATGGACGGCATCGCCGAGATGATCCACGACATCCAGGTCGAGGCCACCTTCCCCGACGGGACCAAGCTCGTCACCGTCCACCAGCCGATCCGTTGAAGGGGGCGCCCGTCATGAAACCCGGTGAGATTTTCCCCGCGTCCGGCGAGATCACGCTGAACGAAGGCCGCCCGACGGTGGAGTTGGACGTCGCCAACGCGGGCGACCGGCCGATTCAGGTCGGCTCGCACTATCACTTCTACGAAACCAACGCCGCCCTGTCCTTTGACCGGGAGGCGACGCGCGGCTTCCGGCTCGACATTCCGGCGGGCACGGCGGTGCGTTTCGAGCCGGGGCAGACCCGGCGGGTGGCGCTGGTCGCCTATGGCGGGGACCGGGTGGTCATCGGCTTCAACCGCAAGGTCAACGGCGCCCTGTGACGGGCCGGACAGCATAAGGGCGAACCCAGCATGGCGCATCGCATCGACCGGGCCGAATACGCGGCTCTCTACGGCCCGACCACCGGCGACCGCATCCGGTTGGCCGACACCGACCTGATCGTCGAGGTCGAACACGACCACACCGTTTACGGCGACGAGGTGAAGTTCGGCGGCGGCAAGGTGATTCGCGACGGCATGGGCCAGTCGCAACGCTCGCGCCACCAGGGCGCGGTGGACACCGTCATCACCAACGCCCTCATCATCGACCATTGGGGGATCGTCAAGGCCGACATCGGCATCACCGGCGGGCGCATCGCCGCCATCGGCAAGGCGGGCAACCCCGACGTTCAGCCCGGCGTGACCATCGTCATCGGCCCCGGCACCGAAGTGATCGCGGGCGAGGGCAAGATCGTCACGGCGGGCGGCATCGACGCCCACATCCATTTCATCTGTCCCCAACAGGTGGACGAGGCGCTGAACAGCGGCGTCACCACCATGCTGGGCGGCGGCACCGGCCCGGCGGCGGGAACCTCGGCCACCACCTGCACGCCGGGACCGTGGCACATGGAGCGGATGCTCCAGGCGGCGGAAGGGCTGCCGATCAACCTTGGCTTCTTCGGCAAGGGCAACGCCAGCCGTCCCGACGCGCTGATCGAACAGATCGCCGCCGGGGCTTGCGGCTTGAAGCTGCACGAGGATTGGGGGACCACGCCGGACGCCATCGACACCTGCCTGTCGGTGGCCGACCAGTTCGACGTGCAGGTGGCGATCCACACTGACACGCTGAACGAATCGGGCTTCGTCGAGGACACCGTCGCGGCCTTCGCCGGGCGCGCCATCCACGCCTTCCACACCGAAGGGGCGGGCGGCGGCCACGCCCCGGACATCATCAAGGTGGCCGGCCTGCCGAACGTGCTGCCCAGCTCGACCAACCCGACGCGGCCCTTCACCGTCAACACGGTGGACGAGCATCTCGACATGCTGATGGTCTGCCACCATCTCAGCCCGCGCATTCCCGAAGACGTCGCCTTTGCCGAAAGCCGCATCCGGCGCGAAACCATCGCGGCGGAAGACATCCTGCATGATCTGGGCGTTTTCTCGATGATAAGCTCGGACAGCCAGGCGATGGGCCGTCTGGGCGAGGTCATCATCCGCACCTGGCAGACGGCGCACAAGATGAAGGCCCAGCGCGGGCGTCTGCCGCAGGAAACCGGCGACAACGACAACGCGCGGGTGAAGCGCTACATCGCCAAATACACCATCAACCCGGCGCTGTCGCACGGCATTGCCCACGCCGTCGGCTCCATCGCCGTCGGCAAGCTGGCCGATCTGGTGGTGTGGTCGCCCGCCTTCTTTGGCGTGAAGCCCGACATGGTCATCAAATGCGGCACCATCGCGGCGGCGCTGATGGGCGACCCCAACGCCTCCATCCCGACGCCGCAGCCGGTGCATTACCGCCGCATGTTCGGCTCCTACGGGCGCTCGCTCCAGGCCAGCAACGTCACCTTCGTCAGCGCCAAAGCGCTGGAGATGGAGGTCGGGCGGCATCTGGGCCTGCACCGGGAATTGATCGCGGTGAAGGGAACCCGGACCGTCGGCAAGAAGGACATGATCCACAACGACGCCATGCCCCACATCGAGGTCGATCCCGAAACCTACGAGGTGCGGGCCGACGGCGTGCTGCTGACCTGCGAACCGGCGGCGGTCCTGCCGATGGCGCAGCGGTATTTTCTGTTCTGATGTAAAGTGCCCCTCTCCCGCCTGCGGGCTACCGGATTCACACATCGTTCAACATGACAACCTATTGGGAGTAAATGACTTTAGCCGTCATCCCCGCGAAGGCGGGGATCCAGAGTTCGCAAGGCGCCCCCTATGATGAAGCCTGGATCCCCGCCTTCGCGGGGATGACGAACCCAAAAGTCGTTCCATTCCACTGTTTTGCCAAACGGTTCGATGTGTGAATCCGCTAGCCCGCAGGCGGGAGAGGGCATGACGGCTGCGAGGTTCTGTTTCGTGATCGGTGTTTTTGATTCGGGCCATGGCGGGTTGACGGTGTTGCGGGCGTTGGTGGACGCGGCCCCGGACCGCCCGTTCGTTTATCTCGGCGACCACGCCGCCGCCCCCTATGGGCCGCGCGACGAGGACGACATCCACCGCCTGACCCTGCGGGGGATGGAGCGCTTGTTCGATCAGGGTTGCACGCTGGTGGTCATCGCCTGCAACACCGCCGCCGCCGTGTCGCTGCGCCGTTTGCAACAGGAATGGCTGCCCACGGCCTATCCGGGGCGCAACGTGCTGGGCGTGCTGGTGCCGATGGTGGAGGCGATCACGCGGGTGCCGTGGATGATCGACACCGTGCCGCCCGACCATTTGGCCGAACCGCGCACGGTCGGCGTCTTCGCCACCCTGGCGACGGTCAATTCCGGCTCCTTTCCGCGTGAAATCGGCAAGCGCGCGCCGTCCGTCCGCGTCGTGCAGCAGGCCTGCCCCGATCTGGTGCCGTTGATCGAACGCGGCGCGTCGGACGCGGAGCTTGCCCCCGCCGTGGCGGGCTACGTCGCCGCGCTGCTGGACCGGCTGGGGGGGGAGCCGCTCGACGCCGTGGTGTTGGGCTGCACCCATTACCCGCTGGTCGCGCATCTGTTCCGCGCCGCCTTGCCGCCCGGCGTCGACATCCTGTCGCAACCGCTGCTCAGCGCCCGCTCGCTGGAGCAATATCTCGACCGCCACCCCGAATACCGCCCGGCGGCGGGGGAGAGCGGCGTGCGTTTCTTCACCACCGGATCGGCGCCGCTGGTCAGCGACTTGGCCGGGCGCTTTTTCGGCCATCCGACCCCCTTTGAACGGCTGTCCCCATGACCACCGACCCCACCCGCCGCGCCACCCGCGTCCACGCCCGAGGCCATTGGCCGTTGGACCGCGCCGTCGGCGCCGTGACGCTGGCCTTTGACGACCGCCACCGCCGCCGCATGGCGATGACCGACGACGGCGGCGCCGCCTTCCTGCTCGACCTGCCGCGCGCCGTGGCGTTGGACGAGGGCGACGGGCTGGAAATGACCGACGGCGGTTTCCTGCGGGTGATCGCGGCGGCGGAGGAATTGATGGAGGTCCGGGTGTCCGGCCCGGTGGAATCCTTCGCCCGAATCGCCTGGCATCTCGGCAACCGGCATTTGCCGGTGCAAATCACCGGCGACGTCATCCGCCTGCGCCGCGACCATGTGATCGCCGACATGCTGACCGGGCTGGGCGCGGAGGTCCGCGACGTGGTCGCCCCCTTCATGCCGGAAGGCGGCGCCTATGGCGGGCATTCCCATGGATAAGCCCTCTCCCGTCTCGGGAGAGGGAGGGGACCCGCCAGAGGCGGGGAGGGTGAGGGGCTGTCCAAACATGGAGCCTTCCGATCCTCGACGAACCCCTCACCCTTCCCATGCGACGCATGGGTCCCTTCCCTCTCCCGCTTCGGGAGAGGGCCTTGAGGCGGCGAGCCTCTCCACCCACGCGATGACCCGACTGTTGGCGTGGCTGTCGCCCTCCTTTCCCGTCGGCGGCTTTTCCTACAGCCATGGCATTGAGGCGGCGGTGGAGCGCGGGTTGGTCCGCGACCGCGCCACGTTGATCGTCTGGTTGGACGGGATCCTCCGCCACGGGGCCGGGCGGACGGACGGGGCGCTGTTCCTCGCCGTCCACCGCGCGGTGCGGGCGGGCGACGAGGCCGCTTTCGCTTGGGCGGTGGAGCGGGCCGACGCGATGCGGGCGTCGAGCGAAACCGCGCTGGAATCCCGCGCGCAGGGAACCGCCTTTCTGTTGGCGATCCGCGCCGCCTGGCCGCTCGACGGCTTGGCGCGCTGGGACGCGGCGTTGACCGCGACCGGACGCCCGCCCGCCTATGCCGTCGCCGTCGCCCTGGTGTCGGCCCTGATCGGCGTGGCGGAGGGACCGGCCTTGACCGCCTATCTGCACGCCTTCGCCGCCAATCTTGTTTCGGCGGGGGTGCGGCTGGTGCCGTTGGGGCAGACCGACGGGCAACGGGCGCTGGCCGCGCTCGACCCCATCACCCACGCGGCGGCGGCGGCGGCGCTGTCCACCCCGCTGGAGGATCTCGGCGGCCGGGCGCTGGCCGTCGATTGGACGTCGATGATTCACGAAACCCAATACACGAGGCTGTTCCGCTCATGACCGCACATTCCGCCATCGAAAAGAGCCACACCGGCCCGTTGCGCGTTGGCATCGGCGGCCCCGTCGGGTCGGGCAAGACGGCGCTGACCGACGCGCTGTGCAAGCGCATGCGCGACGATTGGGAGGTCGCGGCGATCACCAACGACATCTACACCAAGGAGGACGCGGAGTTCCTCACCCGATCCGGCGCGTTGAAGCCGGAACGGATCATGGGGGTGGAGACCGGCGGTTGCCCGCACACGGCGATTCGCGAGGACGCCTCGATCAACCTCGCCGCCGTCGAGACGATGAACGCGAAGTTCCCAAATCTGGATTTGATCTTCATCGAATCCGGCGGCGACAACCTGGCGGCGACCTTTTCGCCGGAACTGGCCGACATCACCATCTACGTCATCGACGTGTCGGCGGGCGACAAGATCCCGCGCAAGGGCGGGCCGGGCATCACCCGCTCGGATCTGCTGGTCATCAACAAGACCGATCTGGCCCCGCTGGTCGGCGCCAGCCTGGAGGTGATGGACCGCGACAGCCGCAAGATGCGCGGCGACCGCCCGTTCGTCTTCACCAACATCAAGGCGGGCGAGGGGTTGGACGCCATCCAATCCTTCATCGTCCAGCGCGGCGGCTTGCCGCTGCCGGGTTGACGGGGCCGGGTTGACGGGACCGGGTTGAGGGCGGCAATGAAACGGCATGAGCGCTTCCGGCGGGGCGCTCATGCCGTTCGTGCAAAACAACACAGCCGTTTTTTGATCCACATCAATGAGACCGCGCCAAGTTTATTGTCTGAACCGTATGGATTTGCGCCTGACTCCAGAGATTTTGCCAAATAGTGTGGCGGTTTTATTGCGACACGAACAAGTTGATTGGCGGCGGATGTTGGATTATGGTGCAACGCACAAAAGGAAATCGACGCGCCTTTCGGGCAACGGCTTTGGTCGGCCCAGAGATGGAACCGCCTTCGGTGCCCCAATCCGTCCCCCTGACATCAGGATAGTCCCATGACCACGATCATTCCCGCCGTCGCCACGCTCGAAGGCAAAAAGGGTCTTATCCTTGGCATCGCCAACGACCAGTCGATCGCCTGGGGCTGCGCCCGCGCCTTCCGCGCGATGGGCGCCGATCTGGCGATCAGCTATCTGAACGACAAGGCCAAGAAGCATGTCGAGCCGCTGGCCCAGCAGGTCGAGGCTGAAATTTTCGAGCCGGTGGACGTCACCGGCGAGGGCGAGTTGAAGGCGATCTTCGACAAGATCGGCGAGAAGTGGGGCCGTCTGGATTTCGCCCTGCACAGCATCGCCTTCGCGCCCAAGGACGACCTGCATGGCCGCGTCGTCGATTGCTCGCGCGAAGGCTTCCAGCAGGCGATGGACGTCTCCTGTCACTCCTTCATCCGCATGGCCCGCTACGCCGAGCCGCTGATGACCAACGGCGGCTCGCTGTTCACCATGTCCTATTTCGGCGCCAACCGCGTCATCGACAATTACGGCGTCATGGGGCCGGTCAAGGCGGCGCTGGAAGCCAGCGTGCGCTATCTGGCGGCTGAACTGGGGCCGAAGGGCATCCGCGTTCACGCCATCTCGCCGGGTCCGATCAAGACCCGCGCGGCGTCGGGCATCGCCCATTTCGACGAGCTGATGAACAAGGCGGCGGAGCGCACCCCGGAACATCGTCTGGTGACGATTGAAGAGGTCGGCTACACCACCGCCTTCCTCGCCACCGACGGGGCCAAGGGCATCACCGGCGACACCACCTACGTCGATTGCGGCTATTCGATCATCGGCTGATCGTTTCCGAGAAACAGCGTCTTCTGATGAACGGGCGGGGGCGGCGACGCTTCCGCCCGTTTTGCGTGGCGGGTGGAAACTCGCGCTTTGGGTGCGTCAAATTGCCGTGTGACGCCGCTGACCGTTTGGTCCGACTGGTAACACCACCATAATCCCCGACAGGCATGATGCCGGGAACCGCCCCTTCCATCGGGTGGACCGGCGATGGAGGAGGCCGGGGGGGCATGGGCGTCATAACGTGGCGACGGCAGTTGAGCGTTGGTCAGCCAGCCATCGACGACGATCACAAGCACTTGATCGGGTATCTCAACGAACTCGACGCGGCGCTGACCAGCGGGCGGTTCCAACCGATCCGCGTCGCCAAGATTCTGGTCAAGCTGTTGGAATACACCAAAGAGCATTTCGCGCGCGAAGAGCGGATCATGCAGGTGGCGCATTACCCGAAATATGAGGAGCATGTGCACCAGCACCGCGAGGCGGTCCGGCTGGTCAGCGAGCTGTCAAACCGCTTTTCCATGGAACCGACGCACGAGAACGCCGAAAAACTCTACAAATTCACCGCCGACTGGCTGGTCCGCCACATCATCCTGCAAGACACGCAGTTGACGCCCTACGTGCGCGGCGTCTGGGGCTGACTCCCCAACGCGCGGGTTTCCCACAGCGCCACCAGCAGCAGAACCGCCCCTCCGGCGAAGGCGCTGGGCAGGGAGGAGGACAGGATTAGCCCGGCGAACATCAGGCCAAGCAGCAGAAGCCGCACCGGCGTGCGTTCCGGGTCCAGCCAGTTCGTGACCCAGGAGGTGAAGATCCACACCCACCAGACCGCCAGGAACAGCATCCCGGTTTCCAGCGCCCCGCCGACCGTCGGATGGGCGGCCAGCGTGTGGGACAGTTGGGTGACGGCGAAGACGAAGACCAGATCGAAGAACAGCTCGACACAAGGTGACGCGGCCCGCCTCGTGGCCGCCGCGCGGGCGCAACAAACCGCGCCGCCGCTGTTCGCCTGTCATGCTTGGCCTCGCGCGTCGGGGGTTAGGGGAGCCGATCCTTGAACTCGTCGATCCGGTAGCCTTGGGCGTAGAGCAGCGCCGTCAGATCGCCGTGATCCACCCGCGCGCGGGCCTCCGCCGCGACCGACGGCTTGGCATGATAGGCGACGCCCAGACCGGCGGCCAGCAGCATCGGCAGATCGTTCGCGCCGTCGCCGACCGCCATCGTCTCCACCATCGGCACCCGGTGTTCCCCGGCGTAGGCGAGCAGCGCCTGAAGCTTGCTGTCCTTGTCGAGGATCGGCTCTTCGACCAGCCCGGTCATCACGCCGTCAATGATCTCCAGGCCGTTGCCCCGGTCGTCGTTGAAGCCGATCCAGTCGCGCACCTTGCTGGTGAAGCAGCGGAAGCCGCCCGACACCAGAACGCAGGCGGCGCCGTTGGCCCGCATCGTCGCGATCAGTTGCGCCGCGCCCGGCATCAGGGTGGCGCGCCGCCACACCTCGTCGATCACCGATTCCTTCAGTCCCTTCAACAGGGCGACCCGCTCGCGCACCGATTCTTTAAAATCGATTTCACCGTTCATGGCGCGGGCGGTGATGGCGGCGATGTGGTCCTTCAGCCCGACATAATCGCCCAACTCGTCCAGCATCTCCTGCTCGATGATGGTCGATTCCATGTCGGCGATCAGCAGCCGCTTGCGCCGGGTGGCGAAGGGTTGGGCGAAAATATCCAGCGCCGGGCCGGTCGGCGTCGCGTTGGGCAGCGCGTGGCGGATCGCCGCCTCGGCCTGCTCCGGCGCCAGATTGCCAAAAGGCAGGTCGCAGGCGGTTCCCGGCGCCAGCCAATCGGGCGCGCCCGCGTCGGCGCCCAGCGCGACCAGCGCCGCGCGGGCGGACAGAACGACGCTCTCGTCAAGCGTGACGGAGCGGGGGGCGATCAGCGTGGCGACGGCGTTCATGACGTGGGTGTCCCGGCTAGCGAAGGGGCCTTTCGCCGCTGCCTACCACAGCCGGTGGGCAGGGTCCAACGAAGGTTCGGCGATGGCGCGCCCGTCGATC
>NZ_JBMDKF010000051.1:0-8988 GCF_057809575.1 Azospirillum sp. FG154
CTTGGTCTTTGGTCGGCTTCGCTGCAGTCCGTGAAGGAGCGCATCCGGCCTTTATTCACGCAGGATCGGGTTGCAGCCTCGGCCGGTTTGTTTCTGGACGGGCTGCTGGGTGCAGAACAGCGCAAGACGGGATGGATGCGGGCGGAAGCAGCGGGTGACCCTGGTCCCTGGCGACAGCAGGCGATCCTGGGCCGTGGACGGTGGGATGCCGATGCGCTGCGGGATATCGTGCGTGACTATGCGCTGGAGGCGCTTGCCGATGATGACGCGGTGCTGGTGATCGACGAGACAGGCTTCCTGAAGCAAGGCAAGGCGTCATGCGGGGTGGCGCGTCAATATACGGGCTCGGCGGGCAAGATCACCAACTGCCAGATTGGCGTGTTCGCCTGTTACGTGTCCCGACACGGTCATGCCTTCATCGACCGGGCGCTGTACCTGCCCAAGGCCTGGACCGACGATGCCGCCCGGCTGGCGTCCGCGCATGTCCCGGAGGGTACGGGCTTTGCTACCAAGCCGGCGCTGGCCGTGGCGATGATTGAGTGCGCGGTGGCGGCGGGCACACCGTTCGGTTGGGTCGCAGCCGACAGCGTCTATGGCGTCGGCGGCCTGGAGGTGCTGCTGCGCCGGTGGGGCAAGGGCTATGTGCTGGGCGTCAAGGCCGATCACCGGTTCAATTCCTGGGACAAGCCCAGGCCGGTGGGCGGCACCGCCCAGAGCATTGCCGAGGGGCTGGCCGTCGGCGACTGGCAGCGCCTGTCCTGTGGAGAGGGTACCAAGGGTCCCCGTCTGCATGACTGGGCCTATCTGGAACTGGCCGACCTGGACGCCGCCGATTATAGCGACAACCGCACCGGCCTGTGGACACGGGGCCTGCTGATCCGCCGGCACATCGCCGATGGCGAACTGGCCTTCTTTACCACCTGGTGCCCCGCCGGAACCGGCATTGAAACCCTGGTCCAGGTCGAGGGCCACCGCTGGGCCATCGAGGACAGTTTCGAGACCGCCAAGAACGAACTCGGTCTCGACCATAACGAGACCCGTTCGTAAGCATCCGCCGAGCGCCGCAGTCAGGCGGCTTTTTCAAGCTTGCGGGCGGGCTTCCAGTTCCAGGGGAGCAATTCGTGAAGGTGGTTTTGCGGGATGTCGGCGATGCGGGCGAGGACGTCGGCGAGCCAAGCTTGGGGATCGACGTCGTTCATCTTGGCCGTGATGATCAAGCCATACAGGAGGGCGGCTCGCTGTCCGCCCCGATCGGAACCGGCGAACAGCCACGATTTTCTTCCGAGCGCGATGCCGCGCAAGGCGCGTTCGGCGGCGTTGTTGGTCAGGCACACGCGGCCATCGCGCAAGAAATGAGTGAAGCCATCCCAGCGCTTGAGCATGTAGTCCATCGCCTTGGCGACGGGGGCGTGGCGGGAGAGCCGGGCGCGTTCGGCCCGCATCCAGGCTTCCAGCTCGGCCACCAACGGAGTGCTCAATTCCGTTCGCACGGCCAGCCGCCGGTCCGCCGACACTCCGTTGATCGCCCGCTCGAGGTCGAACAGCCGGTCGATCCGGGTCACCGCCTGCAACGCCAGGGGTGAGATCGGCGGCGCCCCGGCCCCGCGCCTGGCGTTGGCCGCGATGTCGGCCAGCACGAAGAATTTGCGCCGCGCATGGGCCCAACAGAGGCAATCCTGGATCGGGCTGGGGCGCCGCTCGGCGTCGTACAGCCGATTGTATCCGGCGTAGGCGTCGGCCTGCAGGATCCCGGTGAAGCCCTTCAGGTGCCCCTCGGGATGCTCGCCCGCCCGATCCCGGGAATAGTAGAACACCACCGCCGGCGGGGCGGGGCCGCCGAACGGCCGGTCATCACGCACATAGACCCAGGCCCGGGCGGTGTCGGTCTTGCCCTTGGCCAGCACCGGCAGGGTGGTGTCATCGCCATGCAGGCGCCCAGCCGCCAGGACATGGGCTTCGATCAAGGCGTGCAGCGGCTTGAGCGCGGCGCAGGCGGCGCCAACCTGATCGGCCAGCGTCGACAGGCTCAGCGGAACGCCTTCGCGGGCGAAGCGTTCGGCCTGCCGGTTCAACGGCTGATGCTGGCCGAACTTCTCGAACAAAATCATCGCCAGCAGGCTGGGTCCGGCCCAGCCACGCGGGGTGACGTGGAACGGCGCCGGCGGCTGGCTGATCGTCTCGCAGGCCCGGCAGGAGAATTTCTCCCGCACCGTCTGGATCACCTTCCACTGGCGCGGAACGCTCTCCAGCGTCTCGGTGACGGTTTCGCCCAGCTTGCACAGCTTGTCCGAACCACAGCACGGGCAAGTCGCCGGGGCCGGGACGACGACGCGTTCGCGCGGCAGATGCGCGGGGAACGGCTGGCGCGAGGGCTTCTTGCGGGGCGAGGCCGCCATGGTGCGGGCCTTGGCCGCCGCCCGTTCGGCCGCCGCCTCGTCCTCGCTCGCCGTCGCCTCGAGCTCTTCGAGCTGGAGCTCCAGTTGGTCGAGCAGCCGGGCCTTGCGCTCGGAACGCTGCCCGTAAAGCTCCCGGCGCAGCTTTTCGATCTCCAGCTTCAGATGCGCGATCAGGGCGTCGGTGCCGGACGCTTTGGCCACCGCCCAAGCCGCCTCGGCTTCCGCCACGCAGGCCCGAGCCTCGGCCGCGGCCAAGGCGGTGCGCAGAGCGGCGATGTCGTCCGGGATGGCGTCCATGGCCGCCATTTTACGGAAAAACGGCCCGGAGTTGCTGGCTTTTCGGCCTCAAACACGCCGCCTGATTCATCGTGCCGCAGTCATCCGGCGGCTTCGGGCCGCCAAGTCTTCTGGGGCATGCGCCAGTCGATTCCTTCCAAGAGACAGCCCATCTGTCCCAGGCTGATCGCCACCACCCCGTCGGCCGGCGAGGGCCAGAGGAACCGGCCACGCTCCAGCCTTTTGGAAAACAGGCACATGCCTTGGCCGTCGTGCCAGATCACCTTGATCAGGTCACTGCGGCGCCCCCGGAAAATGAACAGATGCCCGCTGTGCGGATCGTGCCCGAGAACCTCCTGGACCTGGAGCGCCAGACCGGCCCAGCCCCGGCGCATGTCCGAAAAGCCCGCCGCCAACCACACCCGCGTTCCGGGCGCCGTCGGCACCATCACGCCCCCAACACCGACAGAACCCGCCGGAGCGCCTCGGCGTCGACATGGCGATCAACCCGCAGACGGTGCCCGCCCGACAGTTCGATCTCGATCACGCCATCCGCCGGCACCGCCCCGCCCTCCAACGCGGCCGCTGGGACCGGGATGGAGGGCGGAGCGATGGAAGCCTCCGTTGGCGGCGACAGCGCGACCACCGCCAACTCTTCCTCCGGCCGGACGATCACCGGTAGGAAGCTGGCCGGCGCCGCTTTGGACGTTCGCCCCCGGCTGCGCGTGGCCAGCCCCTGCGATTGCCGACGCCACGTGTAGAGCAACCCGGTGGAAATCCCGTAGCGCCGCGCCACCGCGCTGCCCGAGGATCCCGCCCGCTCCATCTCCGCCACGATCGCCAGCTTCTGGTCGACGCTCCAGCGCCGACGCCGCTCCGGCCCCGGCAAAATCTCAGCCTTCGATACCGATCCCGTCATGAGTGCGCTCGTAAGAGGTGGTTCGCCAAAACACCCCAGACAAGACAGCGAACCGCGACGCCTTCAAGGCGGCCCTCGCCGGAGAGATACACCCGTTCCTGGCATGGATGGCGCCGGCATGTCTCCCTGGTCATGCTCGCCTTTGCCATGCTGGCCACCATCCGCCATCACCTCAACCGCCAGACACCCCAAAAAACTCTCCAATGGGCACGGCGGATGGCACCGCCACCCCATCCTTGATCCGATGGTCCATGCAGGAAATCAGGCGCATCGCCACCAGAATGGCTCAGCGCCAAATCCAACCCGCCCACATCATCGCATGGTCAATCTGGCGACGCGCCCATCAGGCAGTCGCAAGGTGCGCTCACATCAAAAGAAATACGCAACTGTAATGCTAGCCACTTCGATGCGAGAATCACCCCGGTGCCGTCCCAAACCAAGAGCTTGAGTCGGTCCTGGCAGTGCGAGCGGAAGGCGAAAACGTCGCCGCAATAGCGATCGGCTCAGCGCCTCGGCGACCAGGGGGACCAAGCCGTGGACTGCCGTCACCAGATGGTGGTTGATCGTCGCCCAGAGCCCGTCGTCACCGCCAGCGGTAGAAGTAGCCCTGCACCGTCGTAAAGGCTGGAAAATCCTTCGGCAGCATCCACCACTGGCAGCAGGTCATCGCGATGTACAAGATGCCATCCACCATCGCGCACAGCTCGGTCGTCCAGGGCCGATCGAGCCGTCGAGCACGAGGAAGAAAGGGCTCAATGACAGCCTATTCCGCATTCGTCATATCGCTTGAATACCGAAGCTCGTCTCGTCGATACTTCCGCCGGGTGATTTCAGTCCAGACCATCTTGGGAAACCTTCGTAGCTCGCAACCACAAACGAATCACAAGGTACTGAAATCACTCAACTCTTTTTCGGTCAGCCTCTAAAATAGAATTGCAATACCTTTAAATTCTGATATTATGTTATAAAAATCCATATGTGATCAAAGTTAAGTTAGGAAGCCGGGATTATCAACGTACGGATGATGATATGAGTGGTATAGCTTATCTGAAGCGGCTGGTAGAACTCCTGTGTCGCCCCTATTCAATGGATCAGCACTATGAAGATCGCGCCAGATTCATGGAGATCATCGGCGCTCTGTTCGGTGAGCAAAATGTTTGGGTATGTCTTTGGTTGCTAGACACAAATGAACAACGCAACGAGCTGCGCCTGGACCAGATTGTTACTCTCAAAAATAGCGAATTAGTTGATAAATTTACTGAATCAAAGATTCATTTTGGTGGTATTTTCGCTGAACTATCACGGGGCAGCGGAAACGAACCCATAGATGTCCTGGCTAAGCGAACGATCTCCCACAGATTAAGAACTGGACCTCTGCAGGCCATAACTAAAGAGGTCGGTCTCCTGGAGGGGGATGAATCATTCCACGCCTTGGCGGGACACGACGGCCACTATATCGGTTGCATTCAGGTGGTGGCGAAAAACGCCGCTCCCATCGGGGATGAGAACGCAGCGGTCCTACCGCTCGCGACGCGGGCCTTGGCAGATCAAATCAGACGCAGCCGCGAGTACCGGATCTGGAACCGCCAGAAGGAAATCGGCGTGGAGTTAATGGCGACCAACTCCGCCGAAGTCGCCTTGCAGATCATGGCGGAGGCGGTGCGGAAGGGTTGCTGGGCACAATTCAGCTCCATTACCTACACGCGATGCAACCATCGAAAAGAGATCATCAAGGCGGAAAGCCGCGCTGAGGGAGTTGAACTCCAATCGTCGCCCGAACTGATCCAAGTCGCGGTGGAAAGGAAACAGGCAATCCGGTTGGAGGGAAAGACTCTGGCCACGCAGTCAACAGGTTCCAGCCTGATTTTTGGACAGAGCCTTTCGTTCGCCTCCATGGCAGTGCCGGTGTTGGTAGAAAGCTGGAGTGGCGATAACGTCAAGAAGAACGAAGGGGTTGCCTGCGTGATCGAGGTGGTCGGCAAAAACAGTAGCGGCCATTTCTATTCCTCGTTCAGCAACCAGGATGAGGCATTCGTGAATGGCATTGCGACGATGTTGGCCGAAGCACTGCCTCGGTTGGAAATGCGCGAAGCGCAAAGATTGATAGCCGATGCGGTCGAGCAGATTGAGCTTAAATCCACAGCAATCATCGACACTGGGAAAGATGTTCTTAACGTATTCTATAGCCTGGAGACGTTAGTCAGACAGATCGCCCCATGCTCCACGTTCTCCGCCGTCGTCGGGAGCGGTAACCTCCTCCATCTGTCTGACGAGTCCTTCAGAAATGTGGTGGAGAGTGCCGTCTCGAAGATCGACGCAAAAAGCAGCGAAACCATCATCACGGTGGGAAGCGGAAAGGCGTACGTCATACCTCTCGCCCATTTGGAAAGCGGAAGGAACAAGCTCGTCATCGGTATCTCCACACATGACATCCTAAAATACAGAAAAGTCATTCTGGGGTACCTGTGTCGTGAGTTTGGAAGTCTAATCGGCGACCGGCTGCGTTATCGAAAGATGATTAAGGATCTGACAGAAACTAGGCATGCCTTAAGGTCCGGCCTGACTGGCGTCGTCACCCATCTAGATGCGGTTCGACGTATTTATTATCGCTATCGCAATAAAGGTCCGGAAAGATTACATGAAGTTTTGGTCCATGAGCGGGAATTCAGCGAATATCTGGATTGGGCAACATTATTCGTGCAAAGAACAGCAGTTTTTGTCGATGAAACACGCCTTCTTCTGGATAATTTAAATCCTAGCGCGCTAAAAATCACATTTTTTGACATTGATCGCGTATTAGATGAGGCCATTAATTGCCTTACACCAGAAGCTAATGATCGTGGTTGCAATATTCAGCGCGAAAAAAGGATGCCAAATGATTTGACAAATGGTTGGGCTGACCGTGATTTGATCTATATATTATTATTTAATATTATTGATAATGCGATCAAATATTCATTCCGTGACCGCACGATCACCGTCGAAATCAGTGCCACTCAAGATCAATGGCGCGTCCGGGTGATCAACCTTGGTGTCCCCATCCCCAAGGACAAACGCCAAACGATTTTTCAACTGTTCCACCGCGAAAGCAGCGGCATGGCTCCCGACTCTCGTCGTCCCGGCACCGGACTGGGCCTGTCCGTCTCGGCCATGATCCTGACGGCCCACGACCCCAAGCGCGAAATCGAGGTTGATTCTATCGAGCAGGCTGATGGCAGTTGGCGCACCTGCTTCACTATCCCCATTCCACGGCTACTGAAAGCACGATGATGTTAGATACCAAAGAAAGCATCAAATATACTATTATCCATTTCGATGACGAGCCGGCAAATATCCGCGCCTGGATGAGCACGGTCTTTGATATTTTATGCGACTATTACATTGGATTGGAAGATGTACCCGGAGCAAAACTAATTGCTACAGATGGACTCAGCATGACTATTACGGTAGATCAACGCAGGATACAGATCGTTTATATAATAGCCTGCACAGAAGAGTATTTTTTCGACCTATTGAAGGGAGTACAAACACCGGAAAAATGTGTAATTATATTTGACTTAATGCGTTCAGGAAAAACAGGTCTTGAACTTATTGGCGACCATCTTTTCGATGAGTGTAGAGGAAAAAATTTCGCCGGGAGATTTTTCCTGACCGCTTATGCCGATCGAGTCCCGCCGGCGATCGTCGCTCAGATCGGAAGAAACAATATTTGGCCAAAACCGCCAATGACGGCGGCATTCATTTACGAAGTCATATCCAAGTTGCGGCTTATCAACTGACGGAACACGGTGATGAAGGTGGATGGCAAGTCGTGCGAAATACCCGATGTCGCTCAAGTGGCCGTCGAGCTTCGAGGGTGTATCGGCGAGAAAGACCTTGATCGCGCCCTTGTCCGCGCTTTCATCAACATTCCCGGTATCAGCGCGTTCGCCTGCCTTGGCAAAGGAGGAGACGATGCGCTTGTTATTACACCTCAAATGAAAGATGGCGACGCCGTTGCTGAGAAAATGATACATCACCTTATTTTGAAGTCCAAAACCTGGAACTTGAAGCAAAACGACCATATCTATGAATTGGGAGAGGATATTTTTCACCGAAAAACTGCCGAATTCCCCCAAGAAGAGGGTGATGATGAAGAGTTCAAAATGCTATTTATCGCAAGAATCTTAAGCAAAGGGAAAAATTATACGCAGGAGATGCGATGCGCCCTACTCATAAAAAAAGACAGCTGCTTTTGTGATAAGTCGAACTTCCGCTCTGACTCTGCCCTTTTTGTGATCGCGATGATGCTGGACGAGGCCGTACGACGGCGCCGCGCCGCATTCCAAGCGTTTCCCCCAGTTCTTTCAGCCTTCTATCTCCGTCAAGCTCACTCAAGAAGAAATAAGGGAACCTCCATTGATCCCCCTTGGTTGCGGCATGATAAAGGAGGAGATGGAATTGATACAGTCACCATCTCTTTGGATTTACGAAAATCTACACAAATGATGGAAAAGGCTGTGCATCCTGAATATTTTGCAAAGTGGTTGTCAGCGATGGTGCAGGTCTTGCGCTCTATCGTCCATCGACATCTAGGGGTGTTTGACAAATTCACCGGCGACGGGATCCTTGCTCATTTCCTGGTCAGAGACATTCGAGCACTATCCGGCGAGAACCAGCGTTCGGCAGTTCGGGCGGCAGTATGCTGCGCTGATCAGATGATTGAGGCCATAAACATCCTCCTACACGCTGTACAGCCCTTCATCCGTTTCGACAGCGGCTTGTTCGGTGCGGGGGTGGGGATCGCCCGGGACTGGGCTCATTGGGAAAATGACCGCGACAACCAGTTGATCGTGGTCGGCACAGGCGTGGTGGATGCGTGCCGCATGTCGTCCGGAGCGAAGGCCGGCAAGATCCTGACGACGGTAAACACCTTCCACAACTTCATGGACGATGGGGCATGCTCTGGACTGAAGTGTCGCCAGAAGAATTTCGTCGCCAAGGGATATCCTGAAGATCACCAGTACCGGGTATGGGCGCTTTCGAGAACGCATCCTTTGAGCACCGAATCAAGCGATTGGATCGAACAGACGTGTAACAACGCCCTGTCGTTGGCCTACAACGAGGGCAATGAGGAGGCACCGTGCTCCGGTGCATGGTCCGCGATACGACGCATACGGTCGGTCGTTGCCCGCGATGTCGCCCTTCATGACCCGCCAATAGCACCCAATTGTGTGAAAGGCTGTGGATTGGAAACGGGAGTTGGGTGACGTGAGCGGCGAACCCAGCGTAATACCTGAGCACCTCCGGGAACTGGGTGTCGAAGAGAAGGCCGTCGTCGCCACCCAACTTGTGAGTCAGAATTTGAGTCCGGAGGGGGAACTATCAAAGTGGGTCACCCGGGTCGCTGCCGGTGGC
>NZ_JBMDKF010000052.1:0-7828 GCF_057809575.1 Azospirillum sp. FG154
AGCACTCCCTTGGTAAGGGAGAGGTCGAGAGTTCAATCCTCTCTGGCAGCACCATTCCCCCTTCTTTTAAAAACTCCCTTTGATCCACCCCCCGAATGGCTGCGGCGCGCATCGTCGGCTTGACGGCGGGTGCGAAAGGCCGCAAAACGCGGCGGTCGCTTCGGGGAGGATTTCATCATGGCCGGCAACAGCTTTGGCACGCTTTTCCGCTTCACCACCTGGGGCGAGAGCCACGGCCCGGCCATCGGCGTCGTCGTGGACGGCTGCCCCTCGCTCCTCGACCTGAGCGAGGCCGACATCCAGCCCTGGATGGAGAAGCGCCGCCCCGGCCAATCGCGCTACACCACCCAGCGCCAGGAACCCGATCTGGTCAAAATCCAGTCCGGCGTGTTCGAGGGCAAGACCACCGGCACGCCGATTTCGCTGGTGATCGAGAACACCGACCAGCGGTCCAAGGATTACAGCGAGATCGCCGCGAAGTTCCGTCCCGGCCACGCCGACTTCACCTATTGGGAAAAATACGGCATCCGCGATTATCGCGGCGGCGGGCGCTCGTCGGCGCGGGAAACCGCCTGCCGGGTGGCGGCGGGCGCGGTGGCGCGCAAGGTGCTGGGGGCCGGAATCGCCGTGCGCGGCGCGCTGGTGCAGATCGGCCCGCACAAGGTGGACCGCAGCCGCTGGGATTGGGCGGAGATCGACAACAACCCGTTTTTCTGCCCCGACCCGGTGGCGGCGGTTCACTGGGCCGACTATCTCGACGGCATCCGCAAGAGCGGCTCGTCGGTCGGCGCGGTGGTGGAGGTGGTGGCGTCCGGCGTGCCGGTGGGGCTGGGCGACCCGCTCTATGACAAGCTGGACAGCGATCTGGCCCGCGCCATGATGACCATCAACGCCGTCAAGGGCGTGGAGATCGGCAACGGCTTTGAGGCGGCGGAACTGACCGGCGAGACCAACGCCGACGAAATGCGCATTGGCCATGACGGCAAGCCGGTTTTCCAATCCAACAACGCGGGCGGCATCCTGGGCGGCATCTCCACCGGGCAGGACGTGGTCGTGCGCTTCGCCGTCAAGCCGACCAGCTCCATCCTGACGCCGCGCCAGACGGTGGACATTCACGGCCAGGAAACCGACATCCTGACCAAGGGCCGTCACGACCCCTGCGTCGGCATCCGCGCGGTCCCGGTCGGCGAGGCGATGATGGCCTGCGTGCTGGCCGACCATCTGCTGCGCCGCCGCGCCGAACGGCGGGATTGAGGACGCGCGGCGAGGGGTGTGACGGGGCGTCCGCGACGCCGCAGGGCAATCGCTTGAACGGTTGCGCATCGGAGAAAGCCCTTCTCCCCTTGCGGGAGAAGGGTTGGGATGAGGGGTGCAGACGGCTGAAAGCCGTTGGAGATTCGCTTTTCTCCCCTCACCCCAACCCCTCTCCCGCGAGGGGAGAGGGGCTTATTCTACCTTCGATGGTTCAAGCGAATGCCCTGCTCGACGCCGCGCGTGATTGCCCGTTTTGGCGATTTCCCGTAGCGTGAACCTGTTGCGGAGACAATTGCGAGGCTTGGCGGCGATGACGGGTGCGGCGCGGCGGCGGATGATGGCGGCGGGGCTGGCGGGCGTTCTGGTCGGCGCGTTGGCCGTGGGAACGCGCCCGGCGTGGGCGCAGGCCGCAGCCCCCAGCGCCCCGCCGCCCGCCGCCGTGGACCTGCCCACCCCGTCGGACGGGCGTCCGTTCGTCGAGTATGACGAGACGTTCAAGGGCTGGAAGCTCTATTGCCAGCTCTGGCCCGCCACCCGCCGGACGGAGTGCGAGATCGCGACGCGCGGCGTGAACGACCGGAACGCCCGCTTGGTTTGGCTGCGCTCCACCGAACGCTGGTTGGACGGGCTGCGTTTCCGGTTTGAGGTTGGCGTGCTGGAAGCCGACAAGCCGGTGCGGATCTGGACCGACAAGACGGTGTTCCGCCCGGAATTCCCCTGCAAACCCTTCCCGTTTGAAAGCAACACCTGCGCCGTGACCGACCCGGAGATCAACCGCAAGCTGGTTGAGAAACTGTTCACCGCGCAAGAGGTGGCGGCGGTTGGTCAGACGGCGGCGGGGGCCAAGGCGGAGATCCGTTTCGCCTTGGCTGGCTTCAAGGCGGCGGTGGAGCGCACCGAACAGCTTCGCGCCTCGCTTGGCGCGCCCTGGATGACGCAGGGGATGACGCAGGGGATGGCGCAGCCCGCTCCGGGCGGGGGATGATCCGGTCGGGGCGGAGCCGCTCCAGCCTCAACCGATGGTGTGGTTGAGGGAAATCACGCGGCCATCCGCCAAGTCCGTCCGATTCAAGACCCGTCCGGTCAGACGCCGGTAAGCCGCCCAGGCGACCAGGCTTTCAGCCCGCAGGGCGAGGGTTTGTTGGGCGGTGCGCAGAGTGACGCCGCCGATGATGAACACGCCCGGCAGAATCCCCGGCGACAATTCGCCACGCTGCACCAGAACAAGGGCGACGCCCAGCAACAGCGCCTGATAGACGACGCGGCAGAATTCCAGACCAACCGCCGCCAGACCGCTGAAATCGTCGGCCATGCTCCAAAGAGAGGAGTCGGGCAGGGCGGCGGGCGCCGCGTCGTCCACGTCGGCGTCCTCGCTGGAAATGGCCTCCGCCGCGCCAAGGGCGAGCAGCGCCGACAGACCGACCAGCGCCATCGCCCCCAGTCCCGGATGCGCCGCCGCCAGACTCAGGGCGTAGATCGGCAACCAAGGCAGGTCGAGCATGGGGCCGGTCATCGGTCCGGCCAGGAATCCACGGACCGACGCCAAATCCCGATAACGGTTTTGCAGGGCGCCGGTCGCTGGATCGCGCGCGGGCAGCCGTTCGATCAAGTCGGAATCGCCGAAGCGATCCGTCAATGCCGCGCCGACCCGCCGACCAACCCGCGCCAGCAGACGCGCGCGGGTGACGATCAGCAGCGTGTGGGCGGCGAACAGCGCCAGCGCGATCAACGCGACCAGGAAGGCTGTGGCCGATCCGTCGCTCGCCGTCAGGCGGTCATAAGCCAGAATCCCGCCAAGTGGCGACGCCAACGCCACGAGATTGGCGGCGACGCCGAACAGCGCGGCGGTCGTCAGCGGCTTGCGGAATGCCTGCCACACGGTGGCGGGGTCGGTCGGATGATGCGGCGCCATGGGCGATGCTCGTCGTCGAAAGGGGGCGATGGAAGGGGAAGGCTGGGCGGCGGGATTGGGTGTGGGTGTTTTTCCCACCAGCCGCCGCCATCATGAGTGGGAAAAATTCCCACATCAAGCGAAATCACCATTCCCTTTCCCTTGGGCTGCGCTATTGTGGGCAAATCTCCCACGGTCGCGCTGGACGCGACGTCAACGCTTGAGCGCTGGACCCTTGTCAACGTCGCCCCCCGATCATCGTCCGCCGCCCGGCGCAGGAGCGGCCCCGCACGCCGCCCCGCCCTCGGCGGTGGTGGCGGCGGTGCGTCGGGTTTTGGCGCCGTTGGTGCGGGTGCTGATTGGCTTCGGCATGCCCTGGCCGATGCTGTCCGGTCTGGTCAAGGCGGTGTACGTCGAGGTGGCGGAGCGCGATTTCGCGTTGCCCGGCAGGGCGATGACGGACAGCCGGATCACGCTGCTGACCGGGGTCCACCGCAAGGACGTCAGCCAGTTGCGGGCGGGCGCCCCGTCGGTGGAGGCGGTCGCGGCGGCGTCGCCGTCCTTGGGCGCGCAGGCGCTGGGCCTGTGGCTGGGGCATGACGATTACCGCGCCGCCGACGGCGGGCCGCGCCCGCTGCCCCGCGTCAGCCGCGCGGCGGGGGAGGCGTCGTTCGAGTCTCTGGTCACGGGAATCAGCAAGGACATCCGCCCCCGCGCCCTGTTGGACGAATTGCTGCACGCGGGGCTGGTGCGCGAACGGGCCGACGGGCTGCTTGATCTGGTGGTCGCCGCCCATGTGCCCCGTGGCGACATCGACAAATTGGCGTATTATTACGGGCGCAATCTGGCCGACCATCTGGCGGCGGCTGGACACAATTTGGCGGGGGGCGCGCCGCCCTTTTTGGAGCGGGCGATGTTTCACGACGGGTTGACCGCCGAATCGGTGGCGGCTCTGCGGCGGGAGATGGAGGAGACCGGCATGGCGATGCTGGTTCATCTGAACCGTCTCGCCACCGATCTGGCCGCCCGCGACGAGGGGCAGGACGGGGCGACCCACCGTTTCACCGCCGGACTCTATTCATACAGCGCCCCGGATGGGCGACGCCGTCCACAACCGGACAGCTCCGGCGGCGAGGGGGGCGGCGCGTGAGCCGCCGCCGTTCCGGCGCCTTCGCGCCCCTGGTTTTGTCGCCCCTGGTTTTGTCGCTGGTCCTGCTGATCGCGGCCTGCGCCGGTGGGGCGTTCGCGCCGGGGCAGGCCGACCGTGGCATCGGCGGCACCGGAATCGGGATCGCCGACCGTGGCATCGGCGGCACCGGCATCGTCGGCACGGTGACGGCCTTCGGCAGCGTTTGGGTCAACGGGCTGCGCGTCGAATTGCCGACCAGCGCCCTGGTGCGGATCGAGGGGCAGACCGCCAGCGTGGATGACGTCCGCATCGGGCAGGTCATCGCGGTGACGGCGGCGGCGGCCGGACCGACCGGCCTGTCGGCGCGCGTTCTCGACGTGCGCTACGCCGTCGCCGGGCCGGTCGAGCGGGTTGCGGGCGGCGTCGCCACCATCCTTGGGCAAAGGGTCGAGATGGACGCCGCCTTGGGCCGCGACGTGGCGGCGCCGGGGGCTTGGGTCGCGGTGTCCGGCCTGCGCCGCCCCGACGGGGTGGTGGTCGCTGGGCGAATCGACCCGTGGCCGTTGGCGCGCGGCTGGCTGTTGCGTGGCCGTCTGGAGATGGTGACGCCCGAGACGATCCGGGTGTCCGGCCTCGCCGTGAGCCGGGCGAAGCTGACCGGGGCGGACGTCGAGGCGGTGTTGGCCTCGGATGGCCGCAACGTGCGAATCGCCGGTCGGCTTTTGGGACAGGCGTTGAGCGTGACCGCCGATCCGATCAACCCCTTTGGCGCGACGGTTGGCGCGTTGTCGGTGGAAACCTACACCGACGCGTCCGGCGCGGTGGCCGATGGGCTGTTGGCGGATTCGGCCAGCGTGGGGCCGTTCGCGCCCAGCAGCCGCATCGTCATCGACAGTGTGCTCAATCGGGGCGGCGGCGGCGGTGGAGAGGCCCGCGCCTTTGGCGCGCCGGGTCTTGGTGGTCGGCAGGCGCCGGATGGCGATCCGTCGGCGCGCGCCGCCGGTCTGGGGCGGGGCCGCGACGCGGGTCCGCCGGGCGCCGGGGATCCGGGCGTCGGTCCAGGGGTGAGCGGCGCCGCCAGAGCGGGGGCGGGCTTTGGAAACCAGGAGGCCCCGGATGGGACGCCGCCGGGCGGGGATGCGGGACCGTTTGGCGGTTTCGGCGGAGGCGCGCGCGATCGGGGATCGCCTGGAGTCGGGCCGCCTAGGAGTGGGCCGTCCGGGGTTGGACCGCCTGGGGTCGGGCCGCCCGGCGTTGGGCCGCCCGGACGGGGCGGGGGCGGGCATGGCCCCCCTGGCTTCGGTCGCGATCCGGGGTTTGGACGTTCGCCGGGCGGCGCGCCTGGGAGCGGCGCTGGTCCTGACAGGGGCGGCGCCCATTGACGCGTCTGGGTCTCGCCGTGCGCGGGCGGCGTTTCTCTGCTATGGCTTGGCCCCTCCCGCCCCATCACAACGCCGTTGCCGATCATGACCGACGCCGCCGCCGCTTTCCTGAACGTTGCGCAATCCCTGTCGGGCAAGCGATGGCAGGCGCGCCCCTGTGAGGAGCGGCAGGCGCTGGCGCTGTCGCAGGCGCGCGGCCTGCCGGAAATCATTGGCCGCGTGCTGGCCGCCCGTGGCGTGACCGAGGAGGCGTGCGACAGCTTCCTCAATCCCCGTTTGAAAACCCTGCTGCCGGAGCCGTCGCGCTTCCGCGACATGGACGCGGCGGCGGAACGGATCGCGCGCGCCATCCGCGACGGTGAAAGCGTGGCGGTGTTCGGCGATTACGACGTGGACGGCGCGACCTCCGCCGCCGTGCTGCGCCGCTTTTTCCACGCGGTCGGGGCGGAATTGCGCGTCTATGTCCCGGATCGGGTGAAGGAGGGCTACGGCCCCAACGCCCCGGCCCTGCTGCGGTTGAAGGCCGAGGGGGTGGGGCTGGTGGTGACGGTCGATTGCGGCGTCTCCGCCTTCGCCGCGCTGGAGGCGGCGGCCGACGTCGGGTTGGACGTGGTGGTGCTGGACCATCACGCGGCGGAACCGCGCCTGCCCCCGGCGGTGGCGCTGGTCAACCCCAACCGGCTGGACGAGGACGGCGCCTATCGCACCCTGTGCGCGGCGGGCGTCACCTTCATCACCGTGGTGGCGGTGAACCGGCTGCTGCGGCAGGGCGGCCATTATCAGGACCGCCCCGAACCCAACCTGATGGACTGGCTGGATCTGGTCGCGCTGGGCACCGTGTGCGACGTGGTGCCGCTGACCGGCCTGAACCGCGCGCTGGTCGCCCAGGGGCTGAAGGTGATGGCCCGGCGCGGCAATCCGGGGCTGGCGGCGCTGGCCGACGTGGCGGGGGTGAAGGAGACTCCCGACGCCTACCACGCCGGTTTCGTGTTGGGGCCGCGCGTCAACGCGGGCGGGCGGGTCGGCGCGTCCGATCTGGGCGCGCGCCTGCTGTCCACCGACGATCCCATCGAAGCCATGGAGTTGGCGCAAAAGCTGGAGCTGCACAACGCCGAACGCCGCGCCGTCGAAGCGGCGGTGCTGGAGGACGCGCTGGAGCGGGTGGCCGCCGAGGCCGGGCGGGAGACCGATCTGGTCTTCGTCGCGGGCGAGGGCTGGCACCCCGGCGTCATCGGCATCGTCGCCGCCCGCCTGAAGGAGCGCTACAGCCGCCCGGCCTGCGTCGTGGCGCTGGAGGAGCAGCCCGACGGCACGGTGATCGGCAAGGCCTCGGGCCGGTCGGTGCGCGGGGTCGATCTGGGCGCGGCGGTGATCGCCGCCCGGCAGGACGGCTTGCTGATCGGCGGCGGCGGCCACCGCATGGCGGCGGGCTTCACCGTGGCGGGAGACAAGCTGGACGCGCTGCGCGCCTTCCTGGCCGCGCGGGTGGCCGAACAGATGGCGGCGATGCCGCTGGTGCCGACGTTGGAACTGGACGGCGCGCTGTCGGTGGGGGCGGCGACGACCGCCCTGGTCAACAGGCTGAACACGCTTGGCCCCTACGGCACCGGCAACGCCGAACCGCGCTTCGCCATCACCGACGCGCGGGTGGTCCGCGCCGACGTGGTGGGGGCCAATCACGTCCGCTGCATCCTGCAAGGCAATGACGGCGGGCGGCTGAAGGCCATCGCTTTCCGCGCGCTGGACAGCGATCTGGGCCAAGCCCTGCTGACCGGGAAGGGAACGCCCTTCCATCTGGCGGGCATCCTGCGCATCGACCGCTGGAACGGCGCGGAAGGCGTGCAGCTTTTGATCGACGACGCCGCGCCCGCGCGCTCCGCCTGAAAGAAAGGGGCGGGGGGCGAAAAAAACGCTTGCGCGTTTCGGGCGCGATCATTAGAAAGCGCGTCACCGCGAACGACGTCCCCGTCGTCTAGAGGCCTAGGACACCGCCCTTTCACGGCGGCGACACGGGTTCGAATCCCGTCGGGGACGCCACCCCCTCACGCGTTGAGGGTTGTCTGGTGGAAGCAGCGTTCAGGTGAGCAAGCGTGTCACGCGCCTGCGAAAACATAGAGGTCCCCGTCGTCTAGAGGCCTAGGACACCGCCCTTTCACGGCGGCGACACGGGTT
>NZ_JBMDKF010000053.1:0-6403 GCF_057809575.1 Azospirillum sp. FG154
CTCCCCCCCCCCCCCCCCAAGCCGCGCCGACGAAGCCGTCGAGCGCGCCGCCCTGCGTCGGGACGGCGTCATGGGTCTGGCCCGCCTGCGCCGTTTCCGGCTGGGCCATGGTCTGCTGTTGGGATTGAGTGGTCATACCAGTTTCTCCTGTGGTGGGCGCCCGTCTATCAGATGAACAAGGCCCAATCAACCAAAATTCAAGCAATCCAGATCAAAATGATTCCGGCCCGGACAGTTCGGAGCCGTATGTTTCGCGGTCGCCAGAACGGATCCGGTTGGTGGTTAAGATCGCGCCGACCCGCAGATTAACCGGAAAACCTGTCACCAATCTGTCAGGGCGGCGGATTGTTTTGATTTCGCATGAAACAAGTGGCGTGTCTGGCGCCGCCGCGCCGCGCGACGCATACTGACGCTGGATCCACAGCGTTGCGCCGAGGAGCGGGGATGGAGCAGGGGGAGGTTTTGGTCCGATTGGCGGTCGCCTTGGGCGTTGGCCTGATCGTCGGGCTGGAGCGCGGCTGGCAACAGCGCGACGCGGCCGACGGCAGCCGCGCATTGGGGTTGCGGTCCTTCGCCTTGGTCGGGTTGGCCGGTGGGGTTCTGGGGCTGCTCGCCCAATCCTTGGGCGCGGCGGTGTTCGGGCTGGCTTTGCTGGCGTTGGTTGGCCTGCTGACCGCCGCCCATTGGCTGGCCGCCCGGGAGGATCGCGACCGGGGATTGACCACCGAAGTCACGGCCATGACCGTCTTCGGGTTGGGCGGCATGGCGGCGGTTGGTTACGCCGTTCCGGCGGTGGCCAGCGCCGTGGTCATCGCCATCCTGTTGAGCGGCAAGCCGATCCTGCACCGCTGGATCCGCGCCATCGCTCCGGTGGAGCTGTCCGCCGCGCTGCAACTGGCCCTCATCACCGCCGTGGTTCTGCCGGTTCTGCCCGATCAAGGCTATGGTCCCTACGGGGCGCTGAATCCCTACAAAATCTGGTGGATGGTCATTCTGGTCGCTGGGTTGTCCTTTGTCGGCCATGCGGCGTCCCGCCTGATTGGGGCGCGGCGGGGCGTTCTGCTGACCGCCGCCTTTGGCGGTCTGGCCAGTTCGACGGCGACGGCCCTGTCGCTGTCCCGCATGGCGGCGCGCCAGCCGGGGTTGGAGCGCACGTTGGCCGCCGGGGTCGTCATGGCGTCCATCATCATGGCGCCCCGGATGATGGTGATGGCCTTGGCGATCGCCCCGACGTTGCTGCCGCATCTGTTGGCGCCGGTGGCGGTGATGACGGCCAGCGGGGGCGTGGCCGTCGCGTTGCTGGTCTGGTCCGGCGCCTCGGAGAGCGCCGTCGAGTCGTCGGACGCTGCGGCTTCGCCCTTTGAGTTGGGGATCGCCTTGAAGTTTGGCGCGCTGCTTGCCGGAATTCAGCTTTTGGCGAGGGGGTTGCAGGATTGGTTGGGCGACGCCGGACTTTACGCGTTGGCGTTGATCGCCGGGTTGGCCGATGTGGACGCCATGACTCTGTCCACTGGGGGAATGGTGGGCGGCGGGCTGCCGCTGTTCACGGCGGCCAGCGTCATTTTGCTGACGGCGGCGGTCAACACCACCGCCAAGACGGTGATCGTCGCCGTCGTCGCCGGGGGCCGGATGGCGCTCGCCGTCGCCGCGTCGCTGCTGGTCAGTTTGGCGTTGGGCGGCGTGACGCTGTGGCTCTCGTCGCAAAACTGACGGCAAACGGAACGGAGATTTTCCATTTAAAGACACAATTTTTGCGACGACTGCCGGATTGCTCGCCTACCCTCCGCAATGTTCATCCTTCCGGAGGAGAGTTCCCCGATGACCGGGTCCACCAAGACGGGCAGCGCCCAACCATCCCCCTATTCCGATGACGTCACGTCCGACCGCTGGGCGTGGTTGGCCGGAACCTATTGGTATGTGCCGACCGAAACCTTGCCCGCTCTTCAGGTGGTCGATATTCGCGAACAGCGCAGCCGCATCATCAACGATCAAACCCTGTGGTTCATCGAACGTTACGAATCCGGTTATCTGATCGGTCGGGCGGCCATCAGCCTGGATGGCGCGGAATTCTCGCCCTTGACGATGGTCGGCTCGATCACGCCGCTGGGCGACGTGTCGGTGAGCTTCGCGTCGACCGACACCGTCAGCCTGTCGTTGCGCGACGGCGTGACCACCGCGTCGCTGAGCACCGGCGGGGGCCGCATGATCCAGCGCGATGGCGCCTGGGCGTTTCTGATGCAGATGACCAACGGGACCGGCGTCGGAAACGTCACCCACTGGTCCTACATGGTGCGGTCAACGCCGGAGGACGACTCCTGGACCAACCTTCCGGGAATGCCGGGCGTCAGCATTGGCGAGGTCTTCGCCGATTGAGCGGGAGGGCGGGCGAGGGGGAAACCCCCCTCGCCATTTCCCCCGATCAGCCGCTGTTGCGCAAACCCGCCGCGATGCCGTTGATGGTCAGGTGGATGCCGCGCGCGATCTGTTCGCCGCTGTCGCTGGAGCGGTGGCGCTTCAGCAATTCGACCTGCACATGGTTGAGCGGGTCGAGGTAGGGGAAGCGGTTGCGGATCGAGCGGGCCAGCAGCGGGTTGCCGTCCAGCAGGGCGCTTTGTCCGGTGATCGCCAGCAGGGCGTCGATGCTGTCCTGCCATTCCGCCCGGATGCGCGAGAAGATCGCTTCGCGCAGGACCGGATCGACCACCAACTCGGCGTAGCGCGAGGCGATGGCGATGTTCGACTTCGCCAACACCATGTCCATGTTGGACAACAGCGTGCGGAAGAAGCCCCAATTGCGGTGCATCGCCTGCAAACGGGCCAGACCGTCGTCCGGGTTGGCGGCCAACCACGCCTTGACGGCGGAACCGAAGCCGTACCAGCCCGGCAGCATCAGGCGGCATTGCGCCCAACTGAACACCCAGGGAATGGCGCGCAGATCCTCGATGCTGGTCGATTTCTTGCGCGAGGCCGGGCGGCTGCCGATGTTCAGATTGGCGATTTCGCCGATGACCGTCGATTGCCAGAAATAGGTCTCGAACCCCTCGGTTTCATAGACCAGACCGCGATAAGCGGCGAAGGCGTGGCCCGAAAGCTGTTCCATCGTCGTCAGATATTCGGCGGAGCAGGGGGCGGCGGCCTCCGGGTGCAGCAGGGTCGCTTCCAACGTCGCGGCGGCCAGCGTTTCCAGATTGCGGCGACCAACCTCGGGGTTGGAGTATTTGCCGGCGATCACCTCGCCCTGTTCGGTGATGCGGATCGATCCCTGAACGGCGCCGGCCGGTTGGGCCAGAATCGCCTGATAGCTGGGTCCGCCGCCGCGACCAACCGAACCGCCCCGGCCATGGAACAGGCGCAGCCGCACCTTGTGCCGGGCGAACACCTCGACCAGGGCGATTTCCGCCTTGTAAAGCTCCCAACCCGACGTGAGGAAGCCGCCATCCTTGTTGCTGTCGGAATAGCCCAGCATGACCTCTTGCACGCCGCCCCGGCTGTCGAGGAAACGGCGATAGGCGGGCAGGGACAGCAGGCGGTCCATCGTGGCGGCGCAGTTGCGCAGATCGCCGATGGTCTCGAACAGCGGGGAGATGTTGAGGTCGAGCGCGCCGTCCTTCGGACGCAGCAACCCCGCCTCCTTCAGCAGGACCGCGACCTCCAGAATGTCCGACACGCCGTCGGTCTTGGAGATGACGCAGTTGACCACGGCGTTGGCGCCGAAGCGGGCGCGGCTTTCGGCGGCGGCGCGCAGAATCGCCAGTTCGGAGCTGGTTTCCTCCGAATAATCGGCGTAGGCGGAGGCCAACGGGCGGTTGGTTTGCAATTCGGTCAGCAAAAGCTCGATCCGCTCATCCTCGGACAAGTCGCTGTAGCGGACGTCCGGGTTGGCGAAGGCCAGCAGTTCGGCGACCGACCGTTCATGCACGTCGGAATTCTGCCGCAAATCGACGCTGGCGAGGTGGAAGCCGAACAGATCGACCGCCCGACGCAGATGGCGCAACCGCCCCTTGGCCAGCGCCGCCGAACCGTTGACCGTCAGCGAACGGTCGAGAATGTCGAGATCGGCGCGCAGCTCCGCCGCCGTGGCGTAGGGCTTGGCCTCGCCGACGGCGTGACGGGCGGATTCGCGCCCGTCCAATTGCCGCAACGTCGCCGCCAACCGGGCGTAAATCCCGGAGATGGCCTGACGGTAGGGTTCCATCTTGCGGTGGGGGGAGGAGTCCGGCGACAGATCGGCCAGTTGGCGCAGCGGCTCCGACACGCTGACGTTGCGGGTGTGCAGCGACAGCTCCGCCCCCAGCGTGTGCAGTTCTTCCAGATAGAAGGTCAACGCCCGCGTGCTTTGCATCCGCATCGCGTCGCGCAGGACCGGGGCGGTGACGAAGGGGTTGCCGTCGCGGTCGCCGCCGATCCAGCTTCCCATCCGCAGGAAAGAGGGCAGTTCGGTGGTGGACCAGCTTGGATCCTGGGCGCGCAACTGGTCTTCCAGCGCGGCGTAGAAGCGCGGCATCTGGCGCAGGAAGGTGTAATCGTAGAAGGACAGGCCGTTGGCCACCTCGTCGATCACCGCCAGCTTGGAGCCGCGCAGGATCGCCGTCTGCCACAGGGTCAGGACGGCGCGCTGCATGCCTTCCAGATTGACCTGCTCCTCCTCCGCCGTCATCGGGCCACGTTCGCGCTCCGACAGCAGGCGGGCCAGATCCATCTGAACGGTCAGGATGCTTTTGCGCTGCACCTCGGTCGGGTGGGCGGTCAGCACCGGGCTGACCAGGGCCGTGGCGAAGAAGTCATGCAATTGTTGAGACGTCACGCCCGCCTTGCGCGCCTCGCCCAGCGCGTGGGCCATGGTGCCGGGGCGCGGGGCCGATCCGGCCAGCGCGTGGGCGCGGGTGCGGCGGATGTGGTGCTGATCCTCGGCGATGTTCGACAAATGCGAGAAGAAGCTGTAGGCGCGGACGACGCGCGAGGTCTGCTTGGGCGACAGGCTGTTCAGAATGCCTTCCAACTCGCGCCGCGCGGCCTGGTCCTCGTCCCGATGGAAGCGGATGGAGGTTTGACGGATCAGCTCAACGATGTCGAAGACGGCCTCGCCTTCCTGGCTGCGCACGGTGTCGCCCAAGATGCGGCCCAACAGGCGGATGTCGTCGCGAAGCGGGCGATCCTTCTCGGGTTCTTCCTGGAGCACGATGTCGGGCATGGGCGGTTGATTCCTCACAAAGGCGGGCGTCGCGGGGCCGTTGGAACGGATGTGACCAAAAAAGCGGCGGGAGCGAACCTGCGTTTCAATTGGTCAGACCAGAGTGAACAGAATGCCGATTCCTGTTCAAGTTTCAACCATCCGTGTGCACCTGCAATATGTTTTCTAAACAGTGCTGTGGCGTATGGCGGCGTGGCCGACTGCTGTCGCATAGGGGAGAAACGCCAGCGGATCGTATTTGTTTGTTAATAAAGCAATCAGCAAAATTGAGCTTTGCTGGCGGCGCATGAGCGTGGCCGGATCGCCAAAACAGGCCAGGGAGGAAGGAATGAGACTGTCGATCACGACGGCGGCGCTTCTGACGGTCGCGGCTTTGTCCGCGTCGTTCTCATCCGTTCGGGCGGACACCGTGACCGCCCACGCCCGCCCCCGTCCACCAGAGCTTATGGTGGAGAACGGCGCGATTTCGGGCCCTTTGAAGGATGTGCTGGACGAGGCGACGGCGAAGATGGGAATCACGTTGGCCTGGGAAAACGTTCCATTTCCCCGCAGCGTGCAAGATTTGCAAAATGGAAAGGATGTGATCGTGCCACGGGTGCGGCGGACGCCGGACCGGGAACCCTACATCACCTTCCTTGGACCGATCGCGGTGCAGAAACGGAAGGTGCATTTCCTGGCGCCCAACGGCAAGGCGACCGTGGCGAAATACGAGGATCTCGCCGGGCTGACCGTGGGGATCAAGCGCGGGACGGCGTATTTTGACCGTTTCGACGCGGACAAGACCCTGAAGAAGATTGAATCCAGCGACGACGGCAGCCTTGTCAGCATGCTGGTTGCCGGGCGCTTCGACATCATCGTCACTGTGGACAAGCCCGCCCTGGACGCGACGCTGAAAGCGCAAAATGTGACGGATGTGGCGTACGCTCCGTACCAACAAGCCATCGACGGCGAAAATTATTACGGCATGGCCAAGAACAGCGGGTTGGCCAAACGGGCCGCCGAACTCGACGCCATTTTGAAGGACATGGCCGCCAGCGGTCGGGTGGCCGCGATTTACGGGAAATACAACTTGAACCCCGAACAGATTGAATAAGCGCGCGGGGATTTCCGCACGCGCGGGCGGCTTGCTGGGTGAGACGCTTTATTTCCCATAATTGAAATTATGAGTTTTTTGATGTGTAGGCGCAATGTCAAAATGTCAGTCCAGCGCAA
>NZ_JBMDKF010000054.1:0-5539 GCF_057809575.1 Azospirillum sp. FG154
GCTCTTCCCGGTTGGGTTTCAAACGGGTGACGCTGTAACGGAAAAGCCGCCGCTTGTCCGCGTTCATCGGTGTTTATCTGTGTTCATCTGTGTCAAAAATCCCCGTCTTCCCCGCCCTTCCGCCGCAAGCGTCCATGCCCCCTCTGATCCGCTCCCCCCTCGCGCCCCGCATCGCTCTGGTCGTTCTGTTGATCGCCGCGTTGGCCCTGCCCAGCGTCGCAGCTTGGGCGGGGGAGCCGTTTTATGTGCGGTTGGGGGCGCGGATTCTCGTGTTCGCGCTGGCGGCGGTCAGTCTGGATCTGATCCTTGGCTTTGGCGGGATGGTCAGTTTCGGGCACGCCGCTTTTGTCGGGATCGGCGGTTATGTGGTGGGCATCCTGTTCGCCCATCAGGCCGACGGATCGACGTTGTTCGGGTGGCCGGGGACGACGAACGGCTATGTCGTCTGGCCGCTCGCCATGCTGGCCGGGGGGCTGGCGGCGTTGCCCATTGGGGCGATCTCGCTGCGCACCAGCGGCGTGCCCTTCATCATGATAACGCTCGCCTTCGCGCAGATGCTCTTTTACCTGATGACCGGGTTGAAGGCCTATGGCGGCGACGACGGAATCGCGCTGTGGAGCCGTACGAGCTTTCCCGGCGGCCCCAACATCGCCGACCACGCCACCTTTTATTACGTCACGCTCGGCCTGCTGGTCACGGCGCTGCTGGTCTGTTGGCGGCTGGTCAACTCACGCTTTGGCCGGGTCATCCGGGGGGCCAAGGACAATGAGCGGCGGATGCGGGCGTTGGGCTACCCCGTCGCCCGTTACAAGCTGACGGCCTTCGTCATCGCCGGGGCGCTGGCCGGGCTGGCCGGGGCGCTGCTGGCCAACGCCACCCTGTTCGTCGGCCCGCAATATCTCCATTGGAGCCGCTCGGGCGATTTGATCGTCATGGTGGTTCTGGGCGGCATCGGCACCTTGATCGGCCCGGTTCTGGGGGCCGCCGCCCTGCTGCTGCTGGAGGAGTTCGTGCCGGAGGCGATGAATCTGGTTCACGCCGGGTTGGGCGAGCATTGGAAAATCGTGCTGGGGCCGATCCTGCTGGGGTTGGTGCTGTTCGCCCGCAAGGGGCTGTGGGGTCTCGTCACCAGGGGGAACGCCACCGGGGGGAACCGACCATGACGCCGATGCTGGAAACCCACGCCCTGGTCAAACGCTTTGGCGGGCTGGCGGCGACGGATCATTTGTCGCTCAGCGTCGCGGCGGGGGAGTTGCACGCGCTGATCGGCCCGAACGGGGCCGGGAAAACCACGCTGATCGGCCAATTGTCCGGCGAGGTGACGCCCGATTCGGGCCGCATCCTGTTCGACGGGCGCGACGTCACCGCGTTGCCGGTGGACCAGCGGTCACGGCGCGGGCTGGCGCGCAGCTTTCAGATCACCTCGGTCTTTCCCAGCTTTTCCGCGCTGGACAATGTGGCGTTGGCGGTGCAGGCGCACGCCGGGCACAGCTTCCGTTTTTGGCGCGACGCGGCGCGCGACCGGCGTTTGAGCGACCCGGCCCGCGCGGTGCTGGAACGGGTGGGGCTGGGCGCGCGCGCCGACGTTCCGGCCTCGGCCCTGGCCCATGGCGAAAAGCGCCAGTTGGAATTGGCGATGGCGCTGGCGACCGGGCCGAAGCTGCTGCTGCTGGACGAGCCGATGGCGGGGATGGGGCCGGAGGACTCCGCCCGCATGGTCGAACTGCTCGCCGATCTCAAGGGCGGCGTCGCCATCCTGCTGGTGGAGCATGACATGGACGCGGTGTTCGCGCTGGCCGACCGCATCACCGTTCTGGTGCGCGGGACGGCGCTGGCCAGCGGCAGCCCCGCCGCCATCCGCGCCGACGCCGCCGTGCGCGAGGCTTATTTGGGCGAAGAGGGGGAGGCGGTCTGATGGAACCCCTGCTGCGCGTCGAGGGCCTGACCGCCGCCTATGGTCAGAGCCAGGTTCTGTTCGGCCTGTCCCTGACGGTCGGCGCCGGGGAGGTCGTCACCCTGATGGGCCGCAACGGCATGGGCAAGACGACGACCATCCGCGCCATTCTGGGGCTGACGCCGCCGACCGGCGGCAGCCTGCGTTTCCAGGGGCGGGAGCTGTCGGGCCAGCCGCCGCACCGCATCGCGCGGGCGGGCGTCGCCCTGGTCCCGGAGGGGCGGCAGGTCTTCCCGACGCTGACCGTGCGGGAGAACCTGATCGCCACCGCCGCCAACCGCCACAAGCGCGCCAACCCCTGGACCATCGAGCGGGTGCACGCCCTGTTCCCGCGTCTGGCCGAACGCGCCGGGAATCTGGCCCGCAACCTGTCGGGCGGCGAACAGCAGATGCTGGCCATCGGTCGGGCGCTGATGACCAACCCGACCCTGCTGATTCTGGACGAGGCGACGGAGGGGCTGGCCCCGCTGGTCCGCGCCGAGATCTGGGCCTGCCTTGCCCAACTGAAGGCGGAGGGCCAAGCGATTTTGGTGGTGGACAAGACCGTCGCCGCGCTGGCCCGGCTGGCTGACCGCCACCATGTCATCGAAAAGGGCCGTCTGGCCTGGAGCGGCGATTCCGCCGCGCTGCTCGCCGATCCCAGCCTGAAGGAGCGTTATCTTGGCGTCTGACGCGCACACCTATCGCGGCATGGACGCCGCCGAGATCGAACGCCAGTACAATTTCCGCGCCATGGTGCCCGAGCATGTCGGCGTCATCGAACGCTGGCAGGCGGACAGCGCGCGGATCCGGCAACGTCCGGGCACGCTGTTGGACATTCCCACCGGCCCGCACCCGCGCCAGCGGATCGACCTGTTCCCGACGGAGCGCGGCGCGGCGGACGGCAAAGCGCCGCTGCTGGTCTTCATCCATGGCGGCTATTGGCGCGGCCTGTCGAAAGAGGCGTTCTCCTTTCTGGCGGACCCCTTCACCGCCCGTGGCGCGTCGGTCGCGCTGGTCGGCTATGGCCTCTGCCCCGAGGTGAGTTTCGAGACGCTGATCGACCATGTCCGGGGCGGCGTCGCGTGGTTGGTCGCCAACGGCGCGGCGCATGGGGTGGACGCGAGCCGGATTGTCCTGTCCGGCCATTCGGCGGGCGGCCATCTGACGGCGCTGTTGGCGTCTGAACCGGGCCATGGTCTGGCGGGCGGCCTGTGCCTCAGCGGGATTTACGATCTGGAAGCGATGCTGCCCTTCAGCGTCAACGAGGCGCTGAAGCTGGACCGCGATCAGGCGCGGCGGCTCAGCCCGCTCAATCGCGTTCCCGACGGCGCGGCCCCGCCGCTGACGCTGGCGCCCTTGACCCTCGCGCTGGGCGGGGACGAAAGCCCCGACATGCACCGGCAGCAAGCCGACTACGCGGCGGCCTGGGCCGGGCGCGGCCACGCCGTTCGCACGCTGGCCGAGGCGGGAGCCAACCATTTCACCGTGGTGGACCGCTTGGCCGATCCGTCCAGCGCCCTGTTCGCCGAGGCGCTGGCGCTGTTGGGGCTGGCCCCTCACAACAGCGACAACTGATCCCCCGGCGCGGGCGGCGGTTTGAACTGCCCGCAGTCCAGGCGGAAATGGCGGGCTTCCAGCCCCAGCTTTTTCCGCGCCAGCAGGAAGCGGTTGCGCAGCAAGTCGGCGTAGACGCCGGTTCCCTTCATCCGCGTGGCGAAATCGGATTGGTAGAGCGCGCCGTCGCGGGTGTCGCGGACCAGCGCCATCACCCGGTCGGCCCGGTTGGGGACATGGGCGCGCAGCCACTCCTCGAACAGATCTTTGATCTCCAGCGGCAGCCGCAACAGGATGTAGTTGGCGGCGCTCGCCCCGGCGTCTTTGGCGGCGGCCATGATCGCTTCCAGCTCATGGTCGTTCAGCGTTGGAATCATCGGGCTGGCCAGCACGGCGACCGGCACCCCGGCCTCGCTCAGGGCGCGAATCGCGGCGATGCGGCGCGGCGGCGTGCTGGCGCGCGGCTCCATGCTGCGGGCGAGGTCGCGGTCAAGCGTCGTCACCGAAATTCCGACCGAGGCCAAGCCGTCCTCCGCCATCGGGGCCAGAATGTCGAGATCGCGGACCACCAGCGCCGATTTGGTGATGATGCTGACCGGCTGGCGGAAGGCGCGGCAGATCTCCAGGATGCGGCGGGTGATCCGTTCCGTCCGCTCGATCGGCTGGTAAGGATCGGTGTTGGCCCCCAGCGCCAGCGGCTTGCAGACATAGGATTTGGCGCGGAGTTCCTTGACCAGCAGTTCCGCCGCGTTGCGCTTGGCGAACAGCCGCGTTTCAAAATCCAGCCCCGGCGACAGGCCGAGATAGGCGTGGGTCGGGCGGGCGAAGCAATAGATGCAGGCGTGCTCGCAGCCCTGATAGGGGTTGATCGACTGGTCGAACGGCACGTCGGGCGACTGGTTCCGGCTGATGATCGTCCGGGCCGACGCCGGGGCGACGTGGGTGCGCGGCGTCTCGGTCAGCGCCTCATTCTCGCCCCAGCCGTCATCGGCCAGCACGCGGGTTTCGCGTTCATAGCGGGCGGTGACGTTGCTGATCGCCCCGCGCCCCTTCACCTTCTGCCGCTGAAGCTCGTCCATGGCGGCCAGGATAGACCGGGAGAATAAGAACGTAAAGTGAACATTTGTGCGGGCGCAGGGGTATCGCATTTGGCGATCAGCGCCCTCTCCCGTTTCGGGAGAGGGAGGGGACCCACGAAGTGGGGAGGGTGAGGGGTTGTCCAAGAGACCAAAACTGTATGGTTCCTTGGATCACCCCTCACCCTTCCCACCGCTTCGCGGCAGGCCCCTTCCCTCTCCCGAAACGGGAGAGGGAGATTCGACGCCAAATACGATAACCCTTGCGCGGGCGACCAACTTTGCGGGAGGTCCAAACGACAAGGAGCGGCGGGCTTGCGCCACGCCGCTCCCGATCGTCACCGATCAAGGCGATGCTTTGTCAGGGCGACGTCTTCGCCGGAGCGTCCGGCGCGGGCGTCGTCGCCGGGGCGGGTGCGACAGCCGGTGCTTCGGGAGCGGGCGTCGGCGCAGGAGCCGGAGTCACCGGAGCGGGGGCGGCAGCCGGAGCTTCGGGAGCGGTCGTCGGCGCGGGTGCCGGAGCCGCCGGAGCGGGAGCGGCAGCCGGGGCTTCGGGAGCAGCCGTCGTCACAGGCGCGGGATCCGCCGGAGCGGGGACGGCAGCCGGAGCTTCAGGGGCGGGCGTCGCCACAGGGGCCGGAACCGCCGGAGCGGGAGCGGCAGCCGGAGCTTCTGGAGCGGTCGTCGGCGCGGGGGCCGGAGCCGCCGGAGCGGGAGCGGCAGCCGGAGCTTCTGGAGCGGTCGTCGGCGCGGGGGCCGGAGCCGCCGGAGCGGGAGCGGCAGCCGGAGCTTCAGGGGCGGGCGTCGGCGCAGGGGCCGGAGCCGCCGGAGCGGGAGCGGCAGCCGGAGCTTCGGGAACGGGCGTCGGCGCAGGGGCCGGAGCCGCCGGAGCGGGGGCGGCAGCCGGAGCTTCGGGGGCGGGCGTCGGCGCAGGGGCCGGAGCCGCCGGAGCGGGGGCGGCAGCCGGAGCTTC
>NZ_JBMDKF010000055.1:0-4589 GCF_057809575.1 Azospirillum sp. FG154
AAGTTCTTTTTCTTCCAATGAGTTGCCTAAACCGAAGATGTGTGAATGCCGTAGCTCCCGCAGGGGGAGAGGGGCTTTCTCACCGTTGCAATGCGTTTCTGCGGCGATTTCGGGAGCGCCGCGATACACGCACCCGACCGGGGGATAAGGACATTCAATGACGCTGTGCGCCGCCCGCGTCCGTTTGACGGACCAGATCACCGACCGACCGACTCCGCCCCCCGCGATGGGCGGCATCGGGCTGAAGGCGCGGCACAAGGCGTTGCTGTTGGAAACCCGTCCCCCGGTCGCCTTCGTCGAAGTCCACGCCGAAAATTACATGGGCGCCGGCGGCCCGCCCCACCGCTGGCTGGCGGCGATCCGCGAGCATTACCCGGTGTCGGTCCATGGCGTCGGCCTGTCTCTGGGCGGTGCGACGCCGCTGGACGAGGATCACCTCGACGCGCTGGCCCTGGTGGTCGAACGGACCCGTCCGGCCCTGGTGTCGGAGCATCTGGCCTGGAGCCAGAGCGACGGCGTCCACATGAACGATCTGCTGCCGATTCCCTACACCCCCGACACGCTGGCCCACGTCGCCGCCCGCATCGACCAGACGCAAGAGCGGCTGTGCCGTCAAATCCTGATCGAAAACCCGTCGGCCTACATCCGTTACGCCGACAGCCCGATCCCCGAACCCGAATTTCTGGCCGAGCTGGTCCAACGCACCGGCTGCGGCGTTCTGCTGGACGTCAACAACCTGTTCGTCTGCTCCCGCAACATCGGAACCGATCCGCTGGCCTATCTCGACGCCATCCCCGCCGAGGCGGTCGGCGAGTATCACCTCGCCGGGCATCACCACCGGATTTTCCCCGATGGAACGGAGATCCGCATCGACGATCACGGCTCTCGCGTCGCGCCGGAGGTCTGGGCGCTCTACCGCGCGGCGGTCGCCCGCATCGGCGCCCGCCCGACGTTGATCGAATGGGACACGGACGTGCCGCCGCTCGACGTCTTGTGCGATGAGGCGTGGCGCGCCGATTCCGAGGCAGCCGACGCGCTGGCCGCCCGCCAGCCGGGGGAGGCCGCCGATGCGCCGCGTTCGTGAGTTTCAGACCCGGATGCGCGATTTCTCCTTTGATTCCGGCGGACGCGCGCCGTTGCTCAGCGCCCTGACCGATTGCGGCGGCCCCCCGATGCTGGAACGTCTGTCGATCCACCGCAACACCACCATGCTCGGCCTGTCCGCCGCGCTGGGCGACGCTTTCCCCGTCGTGCGGCGGCTGGTCGGCGAGGAGTTCTTCGAGCGGATGGCGCAGGATTACCTGCGCGCCCACCCGCCGCGCCGCGCCTCCTTGCTGACCATCGGCGGGGAGTTTCCGGGCTTTCTCACCGGCTACGCCCCGGTGGCCGAATTGCCCTATCTGACCGACGTGGCCCGGCTGGAGATCGCCTGGACTCACGCCTACCACGCCGCCGACGCCGAACCGCTGCACCCGCAAATTTTGGCGACGCTTGACCCTGAACGGTTGGGCGAGCTGTGTTTGACGCCGTTGCCCTCGCACCGGCTGCTGGCCTCGGCCTACCCGGTCGACGCGATTTGGCGCGGCAACCAGCCGGACGCGCCGGACGCGGAAATCCGACTCGACAGCGGGCCGGTCCATCTGTTGATCCACCGGCCCGACATGGCCGTGGAAATAAGCCCGGTGTCGCGCGGCGCCTTTTCCTTTTTGATGGCTCTGGCGGCGCGGCAACCGCTGGCCGCCGCCTGGGACAGCGCGCTGGCCACCGATCCGACCTTTGACCTTGCGGGGGAGTTGGCCGCTTTGCTCGCCGCCCGCGCCTTTGGGGGATACAGCCTGCCATGACCGCCACCCCATTCCCCCGCTCGCTGGCCCCCCGCCTGCTCAGCCTGCTCAACGGGTTGGGCCGTTCGCCCGATTGGCTGCACGGCGCGCTGGCCCGTTGGGGCGTCGCCGCCATCTTCTGGCGCTCCGGCCAGACCAAAGTGACCGGCTTTCACATCAACGAAAGCACCTTCGACCTTTTCCAAACGGAATACCGGGTGCCGCTGCTGCCCCCCGACATCGCCGCCGTGCTGGCCACGGTGTCGGAGCATCTGTTTCCGGTTCTGCTGGTCATCGGCTTGGCCTCGCGGCTCAGCGCCGGGGCGCTGCTGGGGATGACGCTGACCATTCAGATCTTCGTCTATCCGGGAAGCTGGCCCGACCATCTGCTGTGGGCCTCGGCCCTGGCTTATGTGATCTTGCGCGGACCGGGCGAATTGTCCCTTGACCATCTTCTGCGCCGCCGCTGTGAAAGGCCCCTCCCATGACCTTGTCGATCCGCGCCCGTCTGTGGTTGCTGCCGGTGGTGGCGGCGCTTGGCTTCGCCGCCGTGCTGGCCGCCGGGTTCATCGCCAACGGTTCGGTCGAACGCGCGGTCGAGGCCAGCGTGGAGCTGCGCGCCGACCGCGACACCCTGACCGACGCGTGGTTCGGCGTGCAGCAGACCCACGCCAGCCTGTTGGAAGCCTGGTCGATCACCGACGCCGAGGCGCTGAAGGGCCACTTCACCATCGTCCGCGCCAATCTGGACTTCATCGGTTCGACCGCCGGGGATCCGGCGCGGCGCAACGGCAAGGAGGCGGAGTTTGACAAGAACTTCAAGGCCTTCACCGATTACGTCCAAACCCAGACCACCGGGTTGGAAAGCGGCAACCGCATGACCTTGGTGGAGTTGGTCGGCGGGCTGAAAGCGGCGTCGGAGCCGGTGAACGCCCTGTTCCAGGCGATGTATCAGGCGACGTCGGAACGGCTGCTTGGCGCCGATGAGGCGATTCGGGAGGCCAACCACCGCTTGGTTCAACTGACCATGCTGGTGGCGGGCGCGGTGCTGTTGGTGCTGCTGCCCGCCATGCTGCTGGTGATCCGCAGCGTCGTCGGCCCGGTGCGCGGGATCGAGGCGGCGATGCTGCGCTTGGCCGACGGCGACACGGCGGGCGACATCCCGCACACGGCCAAGCGCGACGAAATCGGCGCGATGGCCCGCGCGGTGAAGATCTTCAAGGAAAAACTGGCCGAAATCGACCGGCTGCGCGAGGAGCAGCGCGCCGGACAGGAGCAGACGGAGCGCGCCACCCGCCAGCGTCGCCTGGAAGACGCCATGAGTCAGTTCGACAACCAGGGCACCGCCATGCTGCGCAGCGTGGAAAGCGCGCTGGCCGACGTGCAGGGCGTGGCGTCGGAACTGCGCGGCACGGCGGCGGACACCTCGCAACGCTGCGCCGTGGTGGCGGACGGCGCGGGGCAGGCGTCGGCGAATGTCGGCAACGTCGCGGGCGCGGTCGAGGATCTGGCCCGGCAGATCGACCGCATGCTGGAGCGCGTCGGCGAAACCGCCCGCATCGCCACCCGCGCCAGCGATCAGGCGCGCGACACCGACCGCACGGTGCGCGGCCTGTCGGAAACCTCCGCCCGCATCAGCGCGGTGGTCAAGCTGATTGAAAAGATCGCCAAGGAAACCCGCCTGCTGGCGCTCAACGCCTCGATCGAGGCGGCGCGGGCGGGCGACGCGGGCAAGGGCTTCGCCGTCGTCGCCGCCGAGGTGAAGGCGCTGGCCGACCAGACCGCCACGGCGACGGAGGAGATCACCGGCCAGATCGCCGCCGTCCGCGCCGAAACCGACCGCGCCGTCGCCACCATCCAACAGGTGACGGCGATCATCCACGACATCGACAGCAACGTCCGCGACGTCGCCAGCACGGTGGAGGCGCAGGGCCGCACCGCCAGCCAGATCAGCGACAGCGTGCGCGCCGCCGCGTCGGGCAGCGACGAGGCGTCGCGCAACATCTCCGTCATCGCCCGTGCGGTGGAGGCCACCGACGCCCTGTCCCGCCGCGTTTTCAGCGCCGCCGAAGTCCTGTCCCGCGACAGCCGTGGCCTGAAAGGCGCGGTGGAGGAGTTCCTGTCCACCGCCAAGGCGGTGTGAGGCGTCACCCGCGCGGCGGCGGGGGCGGCATCTGCCCCTCGCGCCCGCCCGGACGGTAGCGGTCCATCACCCGATCCAACCCGTCGTTGGTGATCGCCGGGTTGGCTTTTTGCAAGCAAGGCAGCAGCACGGCCTTGTTGGCTTGAACACGCTCCGCCGACGGGCGTTCACCGGGCGGGGCCGGGCGCACGGCGTTGAAACAGGCGACAAACTGCTCCGGCTGGACGCCAAGATCATGGGCGATCTTGTCCACCGGGCGCTTCGGATCGTTCGGCTGAAACCCCGGCGGCGGGGGCGGCTGTTGCCCCACCGCGCCCCCGATGGTTCCGCCCAGCGTCAGCCCCGCCGCCAACAACCCGCCCATCCAGTTCATCCGTTTCATGCGCGCAGTCCGTTCGTTTGAGGGTTGGAAAAACCGACGGTCATGATCGGCGTCGCGCCACACGCCACGCGACCGCCTGAAGGACGCGATAGGGCGGGCGGGTTGGGATGGGTGGGTATGGCGGCGACTCCGGGGTGAGGCGGGTCATTCTTCCTAATTGACCCCAGCGTTTCCAGCAACGACGCGCGGAACATCCTGAACGTCGGGCGCGGCTTTGGCTCCCCTCTCCCCCCCGGGGAGA
>NZ_JBMDKF010000056.1:0-4280 GCF_057809575.1 Azospirillum sp. FG154
CATCGACTCAACTCAACGCAAAAAGAAACGCCGGGGAGTCTCCTCCCCGGCGTTTCCAATCACCCAAACCGTCTGGCGTTCGGCTTACTTGCCGCCGCCCAGGTTGTGAACGTAGACGGCCAACGACTTCATCGTCGCGTCGTCCAGACGCTTGGACCAGGCCGGCATCACACCGGCGCGACCGTTGGTGACGGTCTCGACCAGCGTGGCCTTGTCGCCGCCATAGAGCCAGTTGGCCTGCTTCAGCGGCGGAGCGCCGACGCCGTCCAGACCAGCGGCCAAGGCGCCCTGCGCGGCGTCGCCATGGCACGCGGCGCAATTCTCGTCATAGACGGTCTTGCCCTTGGCGACCTTGGCGGCGTCGGACGGTTTGTTGTTCAGCGACAGGATGTAATCCGTCACCTGATCGATCTGATCGCGGTTCAGGATGCCGTCCTTGCCGAACGCGGTCATGCCGGTGTTCGGCACGCCACGGGTGTCGGCGTCGTCCGAACGGATGCCGTGCTGGATGGTCTGGTAGATGTCGGCGGTCTTGCCGCCCCACAGCCACACGTCGTCGGCCAGCGTCGGGAAGCCCTTGGCCCCCTGGCCGCCGGCGCCGTGACACGCCGCGCAGTTCTCGTTGAAGTAGGACCGGCCGCCCGCCATGGCGAAGCCCAGCAGATCCTTGTCCTTCTGGATCTCGTCCACCGACTTGGCCGCGATGGCGGTCAGGAACTTCGCCTGACCGGCCTTCGCCTCCGCCATTTTGCCGACGAGCTCCTCACGCTGGGAATAACCCAGAATGCCCTTCGTGTAGGTCTTGCCCAGCGGCCAAGCGGGGTAGAACACGTAATACGCCATCGCCCAGGCGATGCAGACGTAGAAAATATAAAGCCACCACTTGGGCAGCGGGTTGTTCAGCTCGCGCAGCCCATCCCACTCGTGGCCCGTGGTCTCGACGCCGGACAACTCGTCCTTGTAATTCTGTGCCATGGCCTAAAACTCCTGACCATCATCCTTGAGCGGGATCTGGGCGGCGTGGTCGAAATTGCGGCGGTTGCCGGGCCACATGGCGTAAACCAGGATGCCCGTCAACAACACCATCAACCACACGGTCCAGAACGACCGAAGCATCACCGTGATCGCATCCAAATCCATGGATTTGTCCCCCGATTACTGCTGGAGCTGCTTCGGCGACTGGTACTTGGTGAAATCCACCATGGTGCCCAGCACCTGCAAGTAGGCCACGAGAGCGTCCATTTCGGTGACGGTCTTGTTGCCCGTGAAGTTCGCGACGACGGCCTTCGGGTAGCGCTTGGCCAGGGCGGCGGAATCGCCGTCCGGGTTCTTCTGCGCTTCCAGGTCAGCCTTGGCGTTGGCGATCTGTTCGTCCGTGTACGGCACGCCGACGATGCGCAACGTCTTGAGGACGTCGGCGATGTCGGCGTAGTTCAGCGGACGATCCTTCATCCAGGCGTAGCCCGGCATGATGGATTCCGGCACGACGGCGCGCGGATCGACCAGATGGGCGACCTGCCAGTCGTTGGAGTATTTGCCGCCGACGCGGGCCAGATCGGGGCCGGTGCGCTTGGACCCCCACTGGAACGGGTGATCGTACATCGACTCCGCCGCCAGCGAGTAATGGCCATAACGCTCGACCTCGTCACGGAACGGACGGATCTGCTGGCTGTGGCAGTTGTAGCAGCCTTCACGGATGTAAATCGACTGACCGGCCACTTCCAGCGGCGAATAGGGACGGACCCCATCCACCTTTTCAATGGTCGATTCGATCGTGAACAGCGGAACGATCTGCACCAGACCGCCGATCGACACGGTAATCAGCGTCAACACGACGAGCAGAAGCGTGTTCCGCTCGATCAGGTCGTGGCTGAAGCCCTTTTTTTGCTGAGCCATTTCTAGCATCCTTCCTGGGCTTTAGGCCGCGCCAACCGCCGCCTTGTGCGGGGTGGAGGCGTAAGGCTTCTCGATGCGGACGTCACCCTTCGCCGTGCGCCACAGGTTGTAGACCATGATGAGCGACCCAGCGACGAACAGCACGCCGCCCATCGCGCGGATGACGTAGAACGGGTGCATCGCCGCGACGGTCTCGACGAAGGAGTACTGGAGGAAGCCCAGGTTGTCGTACGCGCGCCACATCAGGCCCTGCATGATGCCCGACACCCACATGGCGGTGATGTACAGCACGATGCCGACGGTGGCCGTCCAGAAATGGTAGCTGACCAGACGCAGGCTGTAGAGCTGCGAACGCCGCCACAGGACCGGCACCAGGAAATAGAGCGCGCCAAAGGAGATGAAGGCCACCCAGCCCAAGGCGCCCGAATGGACGTGACCGACGGTCCAATCCGTGTAGTGCGACAGGGCGTTGACCGGCTTGACCGACATCAGCGGACCTTCAAAGGTCGACATGCCGTAGAAGGCGACCGAGGTGACGAGGAAACGCAGAACCGGATCGGTCCGCAGTTTGTCCCACGCGCCCGACAGGGTCATGATGCCGTTAATCATGCCGCCCCAGGACGGCATCCACAGCATGACCGAGAAGGTCATGCCCAGCGTCTGCGCCCAATCCGGCAGCGAGGTGTAGTGCAGATGGTGCGGACCGGCCCAGATGTAGAGGAAGATCAAGGTCCAGAAATGCACGATCGACAGGCGGTAGGAATAGACCGGACGTTCGGCGCGCTTGGGCACGAAATAATACATGATCCCAAGGAAACCGGCGGTCAGGAAGAAGCCCACGGCGTTGTGGCCGTACCACCATTGCACCATGGCGCTCTGCACGCCCGACACGAACGTGTACGACTTCATGCCCGTCCACGACACCGGAACGTTGACGTTGTTGCCGATGTGCAGAATGGCGACGGTCAGGATGAAGGCCAGGAAGAACCAGTTCGCCACATAGATGTGCGACTCGCGCCGCGTCATCACCGTGCCGACGAACTGGATGGCGTACAGCACCCAGATGACCGTCAGGTACAGGTCGAGGATCCATTCCGGCTCGGCGTATTCCTTGCCCTGGGTGAAGCCCAGAACGTAGCTCAGCGCCGCCAGAACGATGAAGATGTTGTAGTTCCAGAAGATGAACTTCGTCAGCCCTTCGCCCCCGAAGAGAAACTGACGGCAGGTCCGCTGCACCGAGTACAGCGAGGTGGCGAACAGAACGTTGCCACCGAACGCGAAGATGACGGCCGAGGTGTGAACCGGCCGCAGACGGCCAAAGCTCGTCCACTCAAAGCCGAGATTCAGCGCCGGAAACGCGAGTTGCAGGGCGATGAACGTGCCGGCCAGAAAGCCGACCACGCCCCAGAACGTCGCAGCGATAACGAAGAGTCGGATGGCGTCTTCGTAGTAACGCACGTCTTCCGACACCCGCTGGCTGCCCAGGGTGGCCCCTGAAGTCAGAGTCGCTGATGTCATACAATCTCTCCCGTTTGCCCCGGGCGGCCGGAAGCCGCGCCTTCTGGGTTGCACCACCGCTGGGTACGTACTGTTAAGGAGGGGGGCAGGTTGCGTCGCGGATGTGCGCATAGACCGACGCCGGACGCGCCTGCCTCCAATAATCCCACTATGTGTAGGGGTGGCTGCGGCAACATTGATCTACGTCAACGCCGCCCAAGGCCAAGGACTGCCATCGTTCAGTGTCCTTGCAATTGGCCGGACGGAAATGGACGACAGCTTCATCGCGAAACCCCTTGGTCGACGTCAGATTGACCAGGCTTACCCGCTGGTTTGCGTCATCGCCCCCGGCCTTGCCGTGGAGCAATGGCGCGCTTTTGCCGCAGCGCTCCTGGAAACCGGAGGCGCCTCGACGTCGCGTTCCGGCATCATGACGGTGCAGAACGCGCGGGGGTACCTCCACGGGCTGTTCTCATACGCCATCGAGGAGCATTTGCGCCACGGTCGCGTTATGTCCGTCGAGAACTTTGTGGTGCTGGATTTGTTCGATGTTCCGGGCGTCGCCGGAACCCTGTTGCAGGCCATGGACGGCTTGGCGCGCGGGCTTGGCTGCGCGGCCATCCACACCACGTTGCCGGAGCGCTGTATATTCGATGACATAACAAACAATCCGATTGCGGATTGTTTCTTCACCGAAGGACACCGCCGGGAAACCGTCCGCCTGTGCAAGTCGCTCGACAACGTCAACGACAACCACGCGCCCGACCGCCAGCCGGATCGGAACGAGCGGCGCGAGACGGAATAGAGCGCCGTGCCCAAATGTGAAACAGCACGGCGCTTGTCTTATAGAACGCTCGGCTCATTCTGCAAGAATGGGCCGCTTGGGG
>NZ_JBMDKF010000058.1:0-2717 GCF_057809575.1 Azospirillum sp. FG154
TTGTAGCGCGCCAAATGGTTTGACGTGATCCGCCAGATGGTTTGACAGTTTCGCGCCGCTCACGGCCAGCCCACCGAAAGGTCAACCGACCTCGGATCAGGCGCAACCAACACCGACCCCTCAATGACCCCGCTCGCGTCGCGGATTGCCTTGATCGTCAACCACAGGGCTTGACCCGCGAGGTATTCCGTCCGCTCGGGTTCCGGCAGTTCGTCGCCCTTGGTGCCGGGGTAGAGCAGCGCCAACTCAGCGGCCCTCGCCGTGAGGTTGGCTTGCTTCCAGGCTGGCGCTATCTCAAGGATCCGGCGACTGGCCTCAGCCTTAATCAACACAACCCGTTCAGCCCGGAGCGCGGCCAGTTCAGCGGCGGTCAAAGCCCGAAAGGCCCAACGCGGGCTGGCGGTCGTCGCGCCGATCACCCACCCGTCCTGTTCCAGGACGTGACCGGGTGGCGGCGCAGGCGGCGGCTCGTCCACCACCCTCACATAGCCGGTGTCAGGATAGCCGCGCTCTGTCAGGTCGGCCAGTTCAGCGGGCGACAGGTGCAAATTGATGAGCCAGATCGGAAGCGACACAGGAGCGCCAACCGGCGTGCGGTCGCGCAGCCTGATTTCCAGGTGCATGCCCATGCGCAGCCTGATTTCCATGCTCATGCGTAGTACCCCCTGAAAACACAGCGCGTGGCGTTAACGCCGTTACTGCCGTTGCCCTCCATTTCAAGCCACCAGTAGCGCCCAACGACCGCCGAGGCTATTTGCGCGGAGACTTGCGCGGCCATGCCGCTGGGGTACACGCCCGACCAGACGCACACGCCGCCGGGTCGTGGGACGTCAGAGGCCCACAGAGTCATCGCCCCCGAGTAGTTGTCACCACGAAAATAATCGTCGGTGGGCGCGACGGCCTCGAAGGAGGTGATGACAGCGGAGCCAAAGAGATCCCGACCGATCCAATTGCCCATACCCGAGGCCGATGGCGACTTGCGCGCGCCGGTTGACCAGCCGTGAGGGAGGCCGTCGAATGCAGCCGCTAACCCGCCACCCGCCGTAAGGTCGCCGATGGCGACGCCAAATGCCGAGAAATCCATAATGACCCTGGACAACAACGCGCCATCGCGACTTGAAGCCGGAAGGCCGATTAGGTGCGGCGAGCGAGGGAAGCCTGTAAGCTGCGCCGCTCTCATCGCAGCCCCACTTCGGCCAGGAAATCCAGGCGCGCAGGCGCAGCCGAAACAGCCGCCGTCACCGCGACGATCAGCGCGCCATAGACGCCCAGTTCCCATCCAGTGTCCGGCATCGCGGCGGTGGCCGGGTCTTGCGTCCCGCCCATCAACGGGACCGGCGGCGTGGTGTCGGCGTAGCCCGCGTTGGCCGCCACCGCCCGACGGGTTCGCAAGGCGACGCGGAACAGGCGCGCGCCGGACGGCAAAGCTGCGTCAGCAGTGAATGGCGTGGCGGCGACCGTAAGCGCGAGCGCGCTGACCGCCGTGACCTGCGCGAGCAGGCCAACATTGGCCTGCGTCGCCGATCCGACGTTGTTTGCGCTCAGCGGTCCAAACAGCATCAGGCTGTCTCCGACCCGCCAACCGTCGGTGACAAACGATCCAGCGGCGCGCGTCACGCCGCTGGTCGTCAGCGCCAGGACGCCAGTGGTGGCGGCATCCTGCGTTGTCAGGCAATCGCCGATGTAGATCAGCACAGACCGCGCGGTGCCGTCCGTGCTGGCGATGCCCCCGCCAAAGGCGCGGCACCCGCCCCAGTGCAATTGCTGGCGAACGATCAGTTCGCCGGGCAGCGGAATTTCGCCGGGGATGGCCGCCGCGACGCCGGGCGGCTGACAGTCCACGAGGATTTTGGCGGCTGTCCCATTGATGATGGTCAAGCTGGTCGTGAAGTGTCGGTATGAAAGAGGCGTGTTGAGAAATCCAGACATGGTTGGCCCTCATCAAAGCTTGTTGCCGACCACGCTAAGCGTGGCCAGCCGGTTTAGTTGGTCGAGGCTGTGGGTGAGACCGGCGGGCAGTGCAGCCTGGACGTCAGCGACGGAGGCCGCGCCGATCTCCGCCCGCGCGCTTGCCTCATCGACCGCCGCGACCAGGCGCGCGCCCGTCTCCGAGACAGGCACGCTCACGTCGAGCGCCCCCGCGACGCTGGCCTGGATGGCGGTCATCTGCGCGACGGCGGTGGCGGCTGCCGCATCGACCGCCTGCGCGGTGTCGCCGACGTGCTGGGCTGCGACGCCGACAGCTTCCAGCGCCGCCGGGAAGTTCACTTCATGACCAGCCCGACTGCCATCCGTCGCCTCGTCAAAGCCGCCGGGGTTCACGTCGCTGACCGGCTCGCTGTTCCAGTAGCGGTCGGCCAGTTTGGCGACCGCGTCGGTCCATGTGATCGTCATCCCACCATCTCCTCAATTTTGAGCGACGCCCGCCACATGCCGGGTTGCACCTGCCGCCGGGCGACCGCCTCGCGCAGAAACCCCACGAACGCTTCGCGCCACAGGTGCCGCGTCTTTGTCGGCTCCGGGATCACCGCCACCGGCCCGACCAGATCAAGCCGGGCGGACAAGTCCTGAAACTGGGCGGCCTCGTCTTCGGTCAGATCTTCAAAGGCCAGCGTCTGCACCCGCATCGGGCGGCGGTAGGCGACGATCCGGCCACCGCCCGGCGTGCGGTCCAGCTTGGACTGGATTTCCGGCACGATTTCGCGGCCCCAATCGAA
>NZ_JBMDKF010000059.1:0-2552 GCF_057809575.1 Azospirillum sp. FG154
CGCTGTGCACCATGATTCAGCCCCCTGTTCAACGGTTCCATCGGGGCCGCCCTGGACGCGCGCGGCCCGGACGGCGGGCAGGGGCGCGCGGTCGGGGAACGGGATGGCGGGCGGGTTGGCGGGCGGGTTGGCGGCGGGGGGCATGGCGGCGGCTCCATCCGAAGCTAGGCTGTCATTCCTAAGGCAAGCCTGAGGGATCCGGCAATCCCGCGCTGAAAATCCGTCGGCGGATCCAAAATTGGATAAAGCCAGAGCAATGATTCGCCAACAGCGAACGGCCGGCTTGACACGATGTTCGCTGTTGGCGATCATGGGCGCATGAAGCTGGTGATCGAAGCCACGGCGTTGAACGTCCTGCTCCGCATGCCAAAGGGCGATGCGGCGGGGTTGCGGGCCAAACTGACGACATTCGCCGCCTCCCCCTACGAAGCGCATCCCTGGGCGAAGGCTTTCGGTGGCGGGCAAGGCCGCATACGCCACGGCGATTGGCGGGCCGTCTACCAGATCGACGGCGGCGCCCTGGTCATCACCGTGCTGAAGGTCGGGAACCGCAAGGAGGTCTATCGATGAACGCTCTGCCCATCACGCCAATCGCCGAGACGGCGGACAGCGTCACCCTCAGCCGCGCCGACTTCGAGGCCTTGGCCGAACTGGTGGCCGACGCCCAGGATTTGGCAGACGCCGACGCGGTGAAGGCCCGCTTGATCGCTGGCGAGACGGAGCTGTTCCCGTTCGAGGTCGCTGAACGCATCCTTGATGGGGATCACCCGGTCACGGTGCTCCGCGACCATCGCGGTTTCACGGCCCGCAGCTTGGCCGAGGCCGCCAGCTTGGCCCCATCCTACCTGTCCGAGATCGAGAACGCGAAGAAGCCGGGGAGCTTTGACGCGATGGCCCGGATTGCCCGCGCGCTCAACGTGCCGCTGGACCTGCTCGTCCGCCCGTGAGCCATGTCTGTGGAATCACGCTGTTGTCTCAAACCCGTTTTTCAGGGCGGGGGGCATGGCGGCGGCCCCATCCGAATTTAGGCTGTCATTCCTAAGTCAGGCCTGAGGGGGGCGGCAATCACGCGCTGAAAATCCGGGGGCGGCGGGCCGATCCGCGCGGGGCGCGCTGTGCGCCAAAAGAGGATTGAGGACGGCGATTCACGCCAGGGCAATCGCGTGAACCATCCAAGGCCGAGTAAGCCCATCTCCCCTCGCGGGCTACGGCATGCGCACATGTTGCGGAACGGTAAAGTGCTGTTTGGAAAGGAAAAGCCCTTCTCCCCCTGCGGGGCGAGAACGTCGAACGCCAAAGGCGTTCATAGTTCTCGCAGGTTGGGATGAGGGGTGCAGACGGCTGAAAGCCGTTGGAAATCTAAGCTTCCGCCCCAGGGCAATCGCTTGAACGAAGAGATCGGGGATGTCTGACAAGATTTGACACGGATTTCACGGCATTCTCTCAATGAGCGAAGCTTTCGACGCCGTGGGCCTTGATCCAAGGAAGACATCCGTGAAATCCGTGTGATAATTCGTGAAATCCGTGTCGGAATTTGTCTCGGGATTACCAAAAGCTGGTTCAAGCGATTGCTCCGGCTTCCACCCCCTCACCCCAACCCCTCTCCCGCAAGGGGCTACAGCATTCACACATCGTTCAATAAGGCAAGATATTGGAAGTCAATGACTATAACCGTCATCCCCGCGAAGGCGGGGATCCAGGCTTCATCACAGGGTACGTCTTGCGAACTCTGGATCCCCGCCTTCGCGGGGATGACGAACCCGAGAGTCATTCCGTTCCACTGTTTTGCCAAACGAGTCGATGTGTGAATGCCGTAGCCCGCTAGGGGAGAGGGGCATATTCAGCCTTTGATGGTTCACCCGATTGCCCTGCGATGCACGCGCGTTGGTTTGCAAACCACTCCTCGGCTCTTTATAAAGCTGTGAGGCCACCCGAACAGGCGATGACGACCAATGGCGCCACAGGCACCGCACAACCCAGAGGCCGCCCTGGCCATCGCCCAACAGCGCATCGCCGACGAGGCCGCGCGCCAGACCGGCGCGCTGGATCTGAGCGGGTTGGGGCTGGACCTTCTGCCGGACTCCCTGTTCGCGCTGACGCATTTGCGGTCGCTGGATCTGGGAAACCCGGATGGGTGGGACGATTCGTCCAAAAGCAACCGGATCGACGCGCAACGGGACCAGTTGGGGCGGCTCACCCGCCTTGAAACCCTGTCGGTCGTCCACACCGATCTCGCCAGCCTCCTTCCTCTGCGGACCCTGACGTCCTTGGCGCGGCTCGACTGCTCCGTCACCCAGGTCAGCGATCTGGCCCCGCTGGCCGGATGCGCAACACTCCAGACACTCTACTGCTCCGACACCCAGGTCAGCGATCTGGCCCCGCTGGCCGGATGCGCAACACTCCAGGCCCTCGACTGCGCCTACACCCAGGTCAGCGATCTGGCCCCGCTGGCCGGGTGCGCAACACTCCAGACCCTCAACTGCTCCAACACCCAGGTCAGCGATCTGGCGCCGCTGGCCGGATGCGCAACACTCCAGACCCTCAACTGCTCC